>JAILDJ010000252.1 GCA_024689505.1 Clostridiales bacterium | reverse complement strand
AAAAGCGTGCAGCACGCGCTGCATCATTTTGGTATCGATGTTTCAGATCTGGACCAGCTGACTCGCTTTATCGGCCCACCGCTCATCCCCTCCTTTATGGAGTTCTATGGGTTGACCCGGGAACAAGCGGAAGAAGCCCTTATCGTGTATCGGGAACGCTTCTCCACCATCGGCCTGTTTGAAAACAAGGTCCTGGAAGGCATCCCCGAGATGCTGAAAGCCCTGAAGACCCAGGGCAAAGTACTCGCCGTCGCTTCTTCCAAGCCGGAGGCTTTCGTCCTCAGGATTCTGGAACATTTCGAACTGCTGTCCTATTTTGATGCTGTGATCGGCGCGACCATGGATGAAAAGCGCACTGAGAAGAAGGACGTGATCGAGGAGGCGCTCCGACGCCTCGGTCCTGTCGACCGGCGCACAGTCCTGATGATCGGCGACCGCAAGCACGACGTGGAAGGCGCAGCTTTGTGCGAGCTGGACAGCCTGGGCGTATATACTGGTTTCGCACCTGCCGGCGAACTGGAAGAAGCCGGTGCCACCTACATTTGTCATTCTATCGCGGAGATGTCGGATCTCCTGCAAAGTTTATAAAAGCGAGGTGTTCCTATGAAACTCATGCTGACTCCCACTGCGCACCCGGAACGGATCCCGAAAGGGACACTGCAGTCTTTTGAACTGGAAATGGTACCTTATGAGGATCATCGCCGGCGCCGTATCCAGGTCTGGCTGCCGGAGGACTATGATGGGATCAAGCGCTTCCCGGTCATCTACCTGCATGATGGACAGGGCGTCTTCGCCAGCGACACGGACGATCCTTTATACGCCGACCGGGCGGTCAGCGAATGCGAAGGCTTCTCCGCCATCGTGGTGGCCATCGATACTTCGCCGGACCGCGGGGCTGAGCTCACGCCGCCCTACCCGCGCGCAGAGGCCGGGACCATCGTGCACGGCTTCCGCACCCCCATCATCTCCGAACCCAGTTCCACCGAAACCTATGGCCGATTTGTCGTGGAAACCTTAAAGCCTCTGATCGACGAGAATTTCATGACCCTGACGGACGCTGCCAACACCTGCGTGGGCGGTGTCTCCGCCGGCGGCTCCGCATCCTACTACATGATGCTGACCTGGCCGGAGGTCTTTGGAAAAGCACTGGTCTTCTCACCCGGCTTCCCCATGTTCAAACTGGACGAGCTGCTGAACTGCCTCGACGTGTATGATTTCGATCGTCTGAAGGATCATCGGATCGCCTTCTACAACGGGGATCAGAGCATCGACGTGACAAGCGTGGACTATGTGCTGGCCGTCTATCGCAAATTCCGTGAAAAAGGGTTCGATAAGGACCACCTCATGTTCTTGCTGGATACACGCCAGTCGCACGCCGCCGCACCCTGGGCCAGGTACCTGCCGGAGATGCTGCGGTTCGTGTTCGCGGCACTGTAAGCTCTGTACAAAACAAAAAGCATGCCTGACGTAGCATAAAAGCCACATCAGACATGCTCTTTTTTTCTTCACCATTCAGCATGATTTGATCATGCGTACCCTACCGCAAGCCCCAAAAGAAGCAGACCGCAGGTCAAGATCAGGTTGCACGCCTGGAATTTCCATGAATATTTCGCCCAGCCACCGTAGCCTGTACCCGCCAGACCCACAGAGATCAAAAGCGCCGGGTTCGTCGGGTAGAACACGTTGCTGAAACCATCGCCAAAGGCGAAGGCCACGATACACAGCTGCGCGCTTACGCCGAAGATCTGCGCCATCGGCACGATCAGCGGGATCAGCAGAAACGCCTTTGCAGAACCCGATGGGATGAAGAATTCCATCACCAGACAGATCGCGTAAATGAACAGGATCAGCGCCGGTTTGCTCATCGAACCGGCGATCTGGATCGCTCCATGCAGCACCGTGTCCAGGATCTTGCCTTCCACCATCGTGTACCGGATCGACGCCGCCATCAAGATCATCAGGATCGAAGGCGCAATGGTGATCAGGCCGCGCAAAAAAGCCTTGCCCAGTTCTTTTACCGACATACCGGCCTTGAGCGTCGACACGATACCCGCCGCCAGGAACATCACCGCGACGATGATCATCGTATAGTCCCGCAGGGCAGGGATCAGACCGGAGCTTAAGACCAGTATGATGCCCGCACCAAGGATGGTCCCGAACCAAAACAGTCCCTTGTCCATCTGCGGATCTGCCTCATGCGGCTTCTCGGTGGCAAATTCTTTCTGCGGCAGGCGTTTCGCGTGTTGGCGGATAAAGACCAGCAGGAGGGCATAGATACACACAAAGGACAGCAACCGCAGCCACATGCCGCTGAACATGGGCAGTCCGGCCAGGGTCTGCGCCACGCCGATGGTAAAGGGATTCGCCACGCCGACAGCGAAACCGCAGCCCACCGCTAACAGGCTCATGGCAACACCTGTCACAGCATCCCAGCCGAGTCCCAGGGCTAGTGAAGTCACGATCGGCACCAAGGGCACGACCTCTTCAAACGACCCCACCAGCGAACCCATGGCCATGAAGAAAAAGACCAGGACCGCCATCAGGCGCCATCGTACCGCTGCATAACGGGCCACCAGTTTGTCCAGCATGTAATTCATCAGGCCGCAGACGTTCAGCGCATTGAAAACACCACCGATGACCAGCAGGAAGATGATGACCGCGATCAACGTGCCGGATCCTTCCGCTCCCAGCACCAGGATCGGAGACAAGATCCATTTCCAGAAGGGAAGACCGCCCTTGACGTACTGGAATCCCGCCGCCGTATCGATGACCGTGTTGCCGCTCGCGTCTGTCGTGCGGGCATAGGCACCGCCCGGGATCAAAAGCGTCAGCAGATAGGTCACCACCATCAAAGCAAATATGATGATGAGCGCGGTGATAAAGCTTTTTGTACTGATGTCCAGTCCTTTTTTCTCCGCCATCTTACACCTCTTTTATCATATATCGATACCAGTCCACCGCCGGCGCCAACGTATTGAGATCTACGTTCTCATCGGTCCCGTGGATCGAACCCATCTGCTGCCCATCGATCTTGAACGGCAGGAACCGGATGCACTGATCACTGACCTCATCGAAGAATCGCGAATCAGACGCACCTGTCATAAGGTACGGTGATACTTTCACATCGGGAAAAATCGCCTGTACCGCCCGTTCCGTCAGCTTAAATGCAGTTCCATTAAAGTCGGTGATCCTTGACGGCGTGCCCGGATCCAGAATCTCCATCTCGATATCATACTTCTTCGCCAGTTTTTCCACCGCCTTGAAGGAGCCTTCCTGGCCCTGATGGTGGGAGTAGCGCATATTTCCGTTGATCCAGGCGCTTTGCGGCAGGACGTTCGTGCCCTCGGAGCCCTGC
>JAILDJ010000001.1 GCA_024689505.1 Clostridiales bacterium | reverse complement strand
AAAAAGAGGAAGAATAATTCTAACCTGCAGCTTTTTATAGACCAGCGGATTCCGGTGGTCTGTTTTTGATGTCTACTAGTCAACGGATTTGTTCGTACAGAAAACTACGAATTTGCTATTGACTTTTTATTAGCAGACTTTTACATGATTTATGATATGAAACAGTGATTATAAGGTAATTTCAGAATCGTTACCTGATATGAGCATCCAAAGCGGGAAAATACTGTCGAAATCAGGGAAGATAAGGGCGATTGGAGGTTTTCTTACAGTATTATCGTTCCTTCGGATAGAGAATACTGTTTAGAAATGAAAAAAGATCCATTTTCGACAGTATTAGAATGTACGATTTCAAATTATCAGGTACAGATAAAAAGATTACCTGATTAGCCGCGACATAAGCGGAAAATCAGGTAATGGACGTCAAACCGAAATACATAAACAGTATATCAAAATATTTCTGAAAAAGCAATATAAACAAAGAAAATAACAATAAATATAAAAACAGACCAAAATGTTAAAAGACAAACAATGTTTTGACACAATTCTTGCTAATCAGGTAATTAAAAGCAATATCAGTCCCATCCTCCTCGTCCAACCCGTCTTCCAGGATGAAAATCTCGATGAGGAATATCAGCTGATCCGTCAGCTATCAGGACGTGATGATTTTCAGTTGGTGCCGGTCCCGGTATCCGACTGGAATGAAGATCTTGCGCCTTGGCCGGCGCCGCCTGTTTTCGGCAAGGAACCCTTTGGTGACGGAGCGGGCAGGACGCTGCGGGGGATCGAAGCATCACTGCCGGAGGATGCGGACACCGTCTATCTGGGTGGCTACTCTCTGGCGGGGTTCTTTGCGCTCTGGGCAGCATATCAGACCGACCGGTTCGATGGTGTAGCAGCAGTCTCGCCCTCGGTCTGGTATCCGGGCTGGATCGATCTTGCGGAGAAGCAGGTATGCAGAACGAACTCCGTGTATCTGAGCCTGGGTACGAAAGAGGAGAAGACCCGCAATCAGACCATGGCCCGTGTCGGCAGCTGTATCCGCCGCATGCACGAGCTTCTGCCGGAAACAAGCGTTTTGGAGTGGAATGAAGGCAATCATTTTCGGGATCCGGCGCTGCGGACTGCTAAAGGATTTGCCTGGCTGTTGAAGCAGGCGCCGATCCGTACGGAACGGTTGGTGCTCAGGCCCAACGGTCCGGAAAATCTGGAGTCGACGTTTGCTTATACCGGTGATCGGGAGACGGCCCGGTGGATGGTCCATCTGCCACACGAGACCATCGAAGAAACGAAGGACTTTTTGGAGAAGGCGGCTAGAGAGTGGCGAAAGCCGGAGCCAGGATACTATGAATTCGCTGTTTGGAAGGACAACATCCACATCGGCGCGGTGAGCCTGTATTTGTACGATGAAGACCATACCGGGGAATTGGGATGGATCTTCAACAAAGAGTATCAGCATCAGGGCTATGCGCTGGAAGCGGCGCTGGCGCTGAAAGCATATGCACAAAAGACCTTGCGCATCCGCAGATTCCGTGCGCATTGTGATGCGGATAACGCAGCATCCTGCCGCATCATGGAGCGTTTGGGCATGCATAAGGTCAGTACACATGGCGGGCGATATAATAAGCTGTCTGCCGAAGAGAGAATGGAGTACATGTATGAGAGCTGAAGAAGCGATCCTGACACGCCGCAGTACGCGTGTCTATAGTGACAGACCGGTAGAACAGGAGAAACTGGAGCAGGTGCTGGAAGCGGGGCGTTATGCGCCGAGTGGCGGTAACAACCAGACCACCCATTTCATCGTGATCCGAAATCAGGAGATCCTGGCAGAACTGGCTCGTCTGGTCAAGCAGGAGTTTTCCAAAATGGAAGAGACGCCCGGCATGTATAAGTCTCTGGCTGGTGCGATCCGCCGTTCCAAAGGCGAAGTCTACGTCTTTCATTACAACGCACCGGTCTTGATCCTGACGGCCAACCGCATCGAATATGGTAACAATATCGCTGATTGTGCCTGCTGCCTGGAAAACATGATGATCGAGGCCAATGCGCTGGACCTTGGCACCTGCTGGATCAATCAACTCAAGTGGCTGAATGAGAATGAGGTCATCACACAGTATCTGCGGACGATCGGCTTGACGGAGGAGGAGCGTGTCTACGGTGCCCTTTCCGTTGGTTATGCCAAGAATGGTCTGCCGGATCGTAAAGCGTTGCCGCGGACCGGAAATCCGGTGTCCTGGGTGGATTGATATGAAGACAAGGCTTGTTGGGTCTCTGATGCCCGGCGGTGAGAACGGCCGCAACAGTGAGGGTGATTTCCTGCGGGCGCCCAATGGGGAGATATGGTTTGCGTACAGCCGGTTCATTTCCGCGGACAGCGCGGATGATGGACCTTCGGACGTCTACATGATCCGCTCTGCCGATGAGGGAGAGACTTGGAGTAAGCCGCAGTGCATCGCCCGCGCCGGGGACTTTGGCACCTGGAATATCATGAGTGTTTCAGCGATGCCGCTTGCAGACGGAACGCCCTGCTTCTATTTCCTGATCAAAGAAATGGACGGAAGCGCAGGGATCGGCCGGACAGTGTGGACAGGTGCATCATTCGAAACGCAGCGCTGTCTGCTGGATCTGCCGACCGGGTATTTCGTGATCAACAACCAACGGTTCATACGGTTGAAAAATGGCCGCATCATGGTGCCGATCGCGCGTCATGAGAATGGTCCGCTGGTGGACAGCCCGGAGCAGACACTTAAGGCCGGTTACGTGTGGCTGCGGGTCTACGACAAGTTCGAAGCCGTCAATTTCAACAGTACGGTCTACCTGCTGGCCTCTGGCGATGATGGAGCCTCCTTCCAGATGACTGACGCTCGCATCGCACTCACTGGAAGCCGCAGTTTTCTGCAGGAACCAGGCGTTCTGGAACTAAAGGATGGGACGATCTGGCTGTGGGCACGTACCGCGCTTGGCTGTCAATATCAATGCTTTTCGACGGATGGAGGCGTATCTTTTAGTGATCCGGTGCCCACGATCTTTACATCGCCATTATCACCCATGTCGGTGTACCGCACTTTGGATCAGACCATATGTGCCGTGTATAATCCGGACCCGGACAAGCGTCGGACACCGCTCGTACTGCGAAGATCTACGGATGAAGGTGCGACGTGGTCGGATCCTGTGATCCTGGAAAAGGATCCAAATCGAGGTTACTGCTATACCGCCATGTTTGAAACAAGGGATGAGGCACTGCTGCTGGCATACTGCCGTGGTTTGGCCGCACAGGGCCTCCTGAATGAATTGGGTATCATGAAGATGGAGAGGAAATGAAATGAACGAAATACTGCAGAGGACATGCCAAAGGTTCCTGGAAAATCGTACGAAGATCGAACAGGCGTTGCGTACCCGGGAACACAGGATCACTGGATTGTATGCAGTTCGTTTTCTGGATCAGCTTGTGCTGGATGAGGACCTGCTGCGAGATAGCAAGAGAATCCTGAAAAGTGAAACAGGGATCTTTTCAGGGTTTCGTGGATATGCGCAGAACGCCTGCATTCTGGCCCTTTCTGCATGTGGGGAACCGCAGACCGCTATGGATACGGCCAAAGAAGCTTACAATGTGATGAAGAAGTCATTCGGACGCAGCAGTCAGACGGCGCTGGCGGCCATGCAGCTGCAGGATCAGATCTCTGCATGGCAGATGGAAGAAATGGTGCAGGATGCCAAACAGGTCTATAAACAGATCAAACATGAGAATCCAATGCGATTCTCCAAAAGCGATTGCCCTTCCTTCCTGTATCCTTTGATCGGATTGGGTTCCAAGGAAGCGGCGGTCGATCGGATCCGCGTATATTACGCTGCCTTAGGTGCATTGTTTTCTAAAGGCGAAGGCGGCCGAGGTGCGGCGCTTGTCTTGTCCTTATCAGAAGAACCGGCGGAGCAGAGTACGAAACGCCTGCGCCAGCTGTATGACCTGTTGAAACAGAATGGACTGCGCTATGGTCGATACAGCGAGATGGCAGCCCTGGCGCTGCTGATGCGGAGCGGTGAGAGCCCGGAGATTCTCGCGGCATCCGTACAGGAAGTATTCCAATGGCTGCAGGAGCACAGGTATAAAGGTTGGGATATGACTAAGAAGACCAGGCTCATGCATGCGGCTTTGATCACTGCGGCTGCCTACGGTGTGCCGGAACTCGACCTGGAACTCTGTCTGCAGATCGTGATCAATCAAATCGTAAGGGAACGTGAGGCTGCAACTGCTGCTGCATCCTGAACCACAACAAAAAAACCGCTCGCAAGAGCGGTTTTCAAAATTTAACGATATTTTCTGATATAAGCCATCAAGGACTCGCAGTCCTTCCAACGCTGTGCGGACCAATCACTGCCCAGCACGGTGAAGAAGTAGGTCTCACCCTTGTACTCATAGATGCCGGAGAAGCAGTTGCCCGCTTCTTCGATCCAGCCGGTCTTGCCGCCCTTGAATCCCGCGATGTTCTTTTCTAGAAGATCGTCCGAAGTATAGGCGGTGTGGGTATACTGTTTTGAAACGTCGGAGAAGGTATACTTTTTCTTCAGGATGATGGAGCGATAGGTTTCGTGTTTGTAGCATTCCCGCTGGATCAGGCAAAGATCGTAAGCGGTGGAGTGATGCGTCTTTCCATGCAGACCATGAGGATTGTTGTAGTTCGTGTCTTTACAGCCGAGCTCAGCCGCCCGCTTGGTCATTTTTTTTGCGAATTTGGATACGGAACCGGAGATGTGTTGCGCCAAGGCAGTAGCGGAATCGTTGGAAGATTCGATCAGCAGGGCGTGCAGCAGATCCTTACAGTAGAACTTCATACCAACGTCCGGATAAAGACAGCCCCAACCGGTCTCATCCGCTTCTTTCGTATAGGTGACTTTGGCCTTCAGCTTGACGTTTTCCAATGTCAGGAGCGCAGTCATCATCTTGGTAGTGCTGGCCATCTCCCGCGCCTGATAGGCGTTCTTGTTGTAGAGGACTGCACCATCACTGCCACGCACGATCACAGCGCTTGGCGAAGAAAGCTTCAGTGTTTTAATGTTCTGAGCATTGATCTGGATCGTAGAAGACTTGTATGATCTGGCGTTTGAGGTCTTGGGGATATAGACGCGCCACTTGGTGGTGATCTTCTTTTTCCAGTCGCCCGGATACTGCATCGTGATCTTCTGTGACTTAGCGCCTGTCAGTGCATAAGTCTCTTTGGTGACCCATTTCTTCTTGGAAGCGTTGTAGTATTGGAGCTTCAGGGTGCCTTTGTCTGCGTTCTTGATGGTGATCGTGTCGCGGATCGTTTTGGAGGCTTTGCGGGTAAAGGTGTGGCACAGGCCGGTGACCGAAGGTTTGAGCAGAGTATCGACAGAAAAGACCGGACTCCACCAGGAAGAGATCTCTTTGTCCTTGAAAGTGCCCAGGGAGCGTACACGTATATAGTAGAGGCTGCCCTTCGTAAGATCGCTGATCTGCACCTCGACTTGATCCGGATCATCGATCCGCAGTGACTTAAGGTTTTTGGTAAATGCATCGTCGGTGGCGTACTGCACTTCATATCCCGCGGCTGTGGCGTTTTTGGCCCAAAGGATCTTGAGGGAAGTAAAGTCCACGCGGCTGCCTTTGGCGTTTTCAGGCGCGCTCAGGAAGAGAGAAGAGATGCCAGCGGAATGGGAACTGTTATAATAGGTGTCGTTGGCATAACGCCGCGCTTTGACCGTATACAGCCAACGATCCCCATTCTTGACGTTGGTATCGATCCAGGAGGTGCCTTTTTTGACCGTAGCGATACGGGTCCAGCTTTCGGTACCCATCTTTCGGTAGACATAGTAGCGGGCAGCACCCGGGACCGGATCCCAGGCGACCAACGTACCGGTCTCACAGATGGAGGTGGAAACGACAGGTTCCGCAACACGAGAGATCTTCAGCCCATCAGGATCATACGGACCGACGGAGCCATCCGCGGCAAGTCCACAGACCGAATAGGCGCAGTCCATACCGCTTTCGATTGTCATATCGGTATAGGAAAGGCTGGCTGTTTCACCAAGAATGGTCCACGTATCCGCTCCTGCATCCTTGCGCAGGACCTGATACGATACAGCGTTTTCTGCCTGCTGCCAGGTCAGTTTGATGCCGGACTTTTGGTTCGCGGCGGTGCCAAGGGCAGGTGCCTCAGGTATGAGTACGGGAACCTCAGGCGCATCGGATGTTTCGGAATGATCCGTTTCCTGTGGCACTTCCGAGTTATCGGATGCCTGCGAGCCTTCCGGCAGAGAAGGAGACGTATCGTCTTCATTTTCGGAGGCCGGCTGTGCTTCTTCCGTGGAGGATGTTTCTGCAGCACTGGTTTCTTCGGATACAGAAACATCCTCTCCGGACCATGCTTCTTCAGCCCGGATCGTAGTGCAGGCGGGCAGAAGGATCGTCAAAGAGAGGATGAAAGCCAAAACTGGCGATAATGCTCGATGATGCATGAATAACTCCTGAAATCAGATCACAAACTGAAGGACACAGTAGGCAAAATAGATCACAAGCAGTGTGACGCCCTGGAACCGTGTTACCTTGGCGCGGAACAGCGCGGGCAAGGTAAGGAAGGCCATGACGAACAGCATGATCGGCAGGTCCAGGACCAGGGAAGCATTGTGCCCGGCGATCAGTTTGCCTGTCGGAATGGAGAAGGGGTTCAGCGTGATGGAAAGACCGCTGACCAGTACAAGGTTGAACAGGTTGGCACCAATGACGTTGCCCAGGGACAGAGAGCCGTGGCCCTTGATCAAAGATGTGATGGCAGTGATCAATTCCGGCAGCGAGGTACCCAACGCAACGAAGGTCAGCGCGATGACAGATTCCGGTACGCCAAGTGCTTCCGCGATCTTAGTACCGTTGTCGATCAGCAGGCGGGCGCCTACAGCGATCAATGCGGCACCGACGATCAGCAGGATCAGGTCCTTGGCCAGGCTGGATTCCTTCTTATCACCGGCGTTTTCTTCATCTTCCTCAGGCACAGGAGCTTGCTGCGGATTGCGCATGACCTGCAGGACGCTGAGGACCATATACGTTACGAAAACGGCTAAAAGAACGATACCGATCGTGCGGCTGAAGAACCGGGACGTATAGGCAACGGCACAATACAGGATAGCCGCGATAAAGAAGAAGATGACCGGCTGGCGCATACTTTTGTTTTCGACCGGACCGGGTTTCACAGCAGCAGTGATGGCGCTGATCAAGGCCGTATTGCAGATGACGGAACCGATAGCGTTACCGTAAGCGATCTCGCCATGACCACTCAAAGCGGAGCCTGCGGAGACCATGACCTCCGGCAGGGTGGTACCAATGGAAACGATCGTAGCGCCGATCAAAAGCTCCGGCAGGTGGAAGCGTTCTGCAATGCCGACCGCGCCGTCCACGAACCAGTCACCGCCCTTGATCAGGCAGACAAAACCAACAATAAACAAGAATACTGCGAGGACCATATATACCTCCTAAAGAAAGTTTTGATGTGCTCCACAGATATCGATCAGAAAAAAAGATGCTCGATTATGATCTCCAGACCGATGCCGATCAGGATGACACCGCCCAATATGGAAGCGTGGCGCGCATAGCGCATACCCACGGCACGTCCCAGGATCAGGCCGCATACACAGATGACGAAGGTGACTACCGCAATGATGAGAGAAGCTATGATAGCAGATCCCACACCATAGTGTTCGATGGTAAAGCCGACGGATAGTGCATCGATGGAAGTCGCAACACCCTGCATCAACAGAAGTCCGGCCGTCAGCGGACGTGTCGGAGCATCCTCCTGCGTTCCCTTTCGGATCCCTTCCATCAGCATGCTGCCGCCGATGTACATCAGCAGCAGGAAACCGATCCAGGGAATGTATTGCTGTAATGCGGTAAAACGTTCCGCGGCGGTACGGACAAAGAACCAGCCGATCATAGGCATGGCAAACTGAAAGCCGGCATAGACACCGGCGATCAGACATAGCCGGCTGCGCGGCATCCGCGGATCGTTCAGACCATTGGCGAGCGAAACCGAAAATGCGTCCATGGCCAGCCCGACGCCTAACAGGATACTGTTCAGAATGAAAATGAATGTCATGAAGCGGGACAGACCTTTCTGTTATCGAAGTATAACATTTTTATTATACCTATACAGGAACTATATTTCAAGAAGGAATGCATAAATACCCGACAAACAAAAAGAGACCTTTTCCACAAAGCATATTGCAGAAAAAGTCTCGCTTCTTAGAACATATCCCGGAGAGAAAATCTCTCGTATTGACGACATATGCTGCACGTGACCGTGTAAGCTACTCCCTCGTTCATCTTCTGTATTATATTGCTCCTGTTTGTTTTTGTCAAGGCCGTTCGGTCTGTTTTGCCGGAAATCATCAGGACAACGGGCATGGATTTCGTGAAAAACAGTATTCCCATTTGCGGCGAGGTAGGGTATACTTATACTATGGGTTTTGAGAGGCAGAAGCGATTCCTGCCTCATCGCAGTACACATAAGGAGTCATTTATGAAAATCAACGCACATTACCAGGATCTGGAGCAGAGCTATCTGTTCGCCAATATCAATCGTAAAGTCGCATCGTATGCCGCTGCGCATCCGGAGAAAAGCATCATCCGCATGGGCATCGGCGACGTGACCAGGCCTTTGGCGCCGATCGTGATCGAAGCCTTGCATAAAGGTGTCAATGATATGGCAGCGAAGGAAACGTTCCATGGATATGGCCCGGAGCAGGGGTACGATTTCCTGCGTGAGCGCGTGCAGTCCTACTATGCCCGCATCGGCGTGGAGCTTGCGATCGATGAGATCTTCATCAGCGATGGCGCAAAGAGCGATGTTGGCAATATCCTGGATCTGTTCGATGTGGACAATACCGTCCTGGTGCCCGATCCGGTCTATCCGGTCTATGTGGATACCAATATCATGGCGGGGCGGGCCATCCGATATATGCAGGCTTGTGAAAGCAACGGGTTCCTGCCGGATCCACCGGAAGAAGCTGCGGATATCATCTATTTATGCTCTCCGAACAATCCGACCGGCGCGGTCTATGATCGCGAACAGTTGAAGCGCTGGGTGGAGTACGCGAAAAAGAATGATGCGGTGATCCTGTTTGACAGTGCGTACGAGGCCTTTGTAGCCACAAAAGACCTGCCGCGCAGCATTTACGAGATCGAAGGCGCGAAAGAGTGCGCCATCGAGTTCTGCTCCCTGTCCAAGACGGCCGGCTTCACCGGGACCCGCTGTGGCTACACCATCGTGCCGAAGGCGTTGGAGCCGTTGAATCACATGTGGCTGCGCCGGCAGACGACCAAGTTCAATGGTGTCTCCTATATCATCCAGTGCGGTGCGGCGGAAGTCTTCACGGAGGAAGGCATTCGGCAGACGCGGGAGAACCTGGCGTACTACATGCGCAATGCGAAAGTGATCGCGGATACGCTGGATGCGCTGGGCATCTGGTACACGGGCGGTAAGTATTCTCCTTATATCTGGATGCGCTGCCCGAACGGGATGGATTCCTGGAGCTTCTTCGATCTGCTGCTGGAAGAAGCCGGGATCGTCGGTACACCAGGCGCTGGCTTTGGTAAGCAGGGCGAGGGGTATTTCCGCCTGACTGCTTTCAGCACATATGAAAACACGGTAGAAGCCATGCGCAGACTCAAGGATCTGCTGCAGAAATGATGATGACAAAAGATGAAGCGATACGGCAGTTGACGGCGCCGAACGGCCCGGCCCGGATCGAGATCGAGGCAGCCTGGAAAGTGCTGCCTTCGCTTTTAGAACGGGAAGATCTTCGAGCGGCGGTGCTGGCGGTCTGGGTACGTGCGGCACGGGCCAAAGCATATCAGGAGCGCCTGTCTGCGGAGATCTCACCTGCAGACATGGCCAGTCTGCTGCAGGATCCCCTGCCCAAGGTACGGAAAAACGCGGCGCGTCTGGCCGGCCTTCTGAAGCGGCCAGAGGACGGCGTACCATTGCTTGCGGCTTTCCAGCAGGAATCCGTGCGTATGGTCCGGCCTTCGCAGATCCTGGCACTCGGAGCTCTGGGCTGCGGGGACAAGCTTGCGGAGTACCAGGTACCTGCTGCGGCATCGGCTGAGGAAGCCAAGCATGTCAAGGCGGAAGAAGAAGCGCTGCGCACCGTGCGGACAGCGCATGCACCGCAGAAGCACCACAAAGTCAGAGCGCTGCCCCGTGGCCTGCAGGCCGAACTGATCACGGCCAGACATCTGGAAGAAGCGTTAGTGCAGGAACTGAGGTCCGCAGGCCTTACCGGCGAAGTCAAAGCACCTGGTCGTGTCGCCGTGACACTGACGTCCTTCAAATCGCTTTTGCAGGCGCGTTCCTGGCGAGAGATCCTGTTCCCGCTGCTGACGTTTCAGGCACCCCCGGAACGTTGGGGGAAGATCCTCGGCAAGCGTGTCCTGCCCAACCTGGTCGAACTGCTGCATAAGGTCTACGAGGGGGAACCGCCCTATGCCTACCGGATCGAACTGAAGGCCAACGTGGACCGCGGTACAGTCAGCCGGCAGATCGCTTCCGCTCTGGAGCACGAGGATCTGGTGAATTCCACTTCTGACTATGATACCGAGCTGCGGGTCGAACAGCATGGACGCAGTACGACGGTCTATCTGAAGCTCTGCACGCTGCCGGATCCCCGTTTCAGCTATCGCACGGGCACAGTGGCGGCCTCCATCCATCCGGCCAACGCGGCCGCGGTCATGGAGTGGGCCGGACCGTATCTGAAAGCAGGAGCAAGCGTCCTGGATCCCTGCTGCGGCAGCGGCACCATGCTGATCGAACGGGCCAGGTTCGATACTTGCGGTAACCTGTTCGGGATCGATATATCCAAAGAAGCGATCCGCATCGCGGAGAACAATGCGGAAGCGGCGGGACTGGACGCGAAGTTCATCGTCAAGGACTGCCGACAATTCGAAGCTAAGGAACGCTTCGACGAGGTGATCTCCAACCTGCCCTTTGGCAATCGGGTGGGCGACCATGAGACGAATCTGGCGCTGTATGAGGTTTTGTTCGATGCGCTGCCCCGGTGGCTGAAATCAGGAGGTACCGCGGTGCTGTATACCATGGAAGTCGGCCTGCTGCGGGACGAGATCAAAAAACACCGCCGTACGATGCGCCTCCTGGCGGAGACACGCACGGAAGCGGGCGGTCTCGACCCGGGGATCTTTGTGATACGTACGTTGTAAGAGAGAGGGTAAATCATGCCATTTCAGATCATTCGGGATGATATCGCGAAGGTTCAAGCGGATATCATCGTCAATTCTGCCAATCCAAAGCCGATCTGCGGCGGAGGGGCGGAGCGGGCGATCTTCGAGGCGGCCGGCTATGAGCAGATGCTTGCCGCACGGGAAAAGATCGGCGCCATCAAGCCGGGGGAGGCTGCCGTAACGGAGGCCTTTGGCCTGCGTGCGGACTACGTGATCCACACGGTCGGTCCGGTCTGGAACGGAGGCACCGCGGGCGAGATCGAGACTTTGGCCTCCTGCTATCGGAAATGCCTGCTGCTGGCCAAACAGCTGAAGGTCGAAAGCATCGCCTTCCCGATGATCTCCACCGGGGTCTATGGGTTCCCGAAGGATCGCGCTCTGGAAACCGCATTGCGGGTCGTCCGTTGGTTCCTGGAGACCGGGGACATGGAGATCACGTTGGTGGTCTTCGATATGACAGCCTACGATCTGTCCGCCGTGTTCCCCAAGGATATCCCGCAGTTCATCGATGATTCCTATGTGGCTGCCAGCCATGCGCGGGAGCAAAGGGAGCGCTGGTCCAACCGTCCCCGACCGTACCGTCAGGAATATCCCATGGCCGATGCTGCCGCGGCGGCGCCGGCCCCAAAACCTAAAGCAGCCGGGATACCGGTCCCGGGATTCGCGAAACCAGCCTTTGCGGAGGGGTTCGAAAGCCATGAGGAGACCTTCCAGGAGTGCCTGCTGCACTGGATCGATAAGCGCGGCATGACAGACGTGGAGGTCTACAAGAAGGCCAATCTGGACCGGAAACTGTTCTCCAAGATCCGCAGCAATCGGGACTATGTGCCGAAAAAGCGAACAGCACTGGCCCTTTCCGCCGCGCTGCAGCTGGACCGTCGCGAGATCGCGGATCTGCTGAGCCGGGCGGGTCTCGCCCTTTCCCCCAGCAGCCGTGCGGATCGAATCTTCACCTACTGTATCGACAACAGGATCTATGATATATACAGTATCAACGCCCTGCTGTTCGAATATGACGAGCCATTGCTTGGCTATTGAAATGTCGCCTGCCGGGCGACCATAAAGTCTTTCTCACGTGATATCCTTGTATCAGAAAAAACAAAGGAGGATATCATCATGAGAAACGATTTGACAGAACTGGTACTGATCCTGGACCGCAGCGGCTCCATGAGCGGGCTCGAGGCCGACACCATCGGCGGCTTCAACAGTATGATCGAGAAGCAGAAGAAAGAAGAGGGGGAGGCGCTGGTATCCGTCGTACTGTTCGACGACATCAACGAGGTGATCTACGATCGTGTACCGATCCGGGAAGTGGCGCCTATGGATGAGAACAAGTACTATGTGCGCGGATGCACGGCTCTGCTGGATGCCGTCGGAGGTGCGATCCATCACATCGGGAACGTCCATAAGTACGCCAGACCGGAGGACGTGCCCGCCAAGACCATCTTCATCATCACCACGGACGGCATGGAAAATGCCAGCCGCCGCTACACCTACGAGCAGGTGCGCCACATGATCGAGCGTCAGAAAGAGCGCTATGGCTGGGAGTTCCTGTTCCTTGGCGCCAATATCGACGCGGTGCGGGTGGCGGATCGCTTCGGCATCCGTGCCAACCGGGCGGTGCGTTATGAACATGATGGGGCCGGTACCCGACTGAATTATGAAGTATTATCCGGCGTGGTCTGTGCCGCGAGGCAGGCAAAGACGCAGGCGGAAGCTTCGGCGGTCTTTGAGAACGCTGATATGTTCGCGCGGATCCGTCAGGATTATGACAAGAGACATCAAAAGCATTAAAGGAAAACTATGAAAGATCTGATCCAATACTGCGCGGCTGATACCCTGATCGTTTTGTTCTGGGATAAGCCCGAAACGGCCCGGGGGACAGTGTCCTACCGGGTCGTCCGTGAGGATGGAACGGAGCAGTGCGTCACGCACAGCCACTGTACCTGGGAAGATCTGACGCCGGACACGGCCTATTCATTCCGGGTCTATCTGGGGCAGGAGCAGATCTATACGATCGAAGCCCGTACGCGGGAAGCGCGTAAGCAGCTGGATGTGACAACATGCGGTGCCGTGAGCGATGGGAAAACATTGAATACGCAGGCGCTGCAGCAGGCGATCGACACCTGCGACGCCCAGACGACCCTGTATTTCCCTGCTGGCACCTATCTGACAGGTGCGCTGGATCTGCACAGCCACATGGATATCCTGCTGGAGGAAGGTGCGGTCCTGCAGGGCACGAGTGATCCGGCGGACTATCTGCCCAAGATCCCCAGCCGCTTTGAGGGATATGAACGTCTCTGCTATCGCAGTCTGCTCAACCTGGGGCAGCTGGATCATTCGAAAGGACCGGTGTGCGAGGATGTAACGATCCGCGGCGCCGGTACGATCTATGGTGGTGGAAAAGCCCTTCGGGAAGCGACGGAAGCGGTGGAAACAGAAGCGATCCGTGACGAGCTTGCCGCCCTGGGCGACAGGATCTGCGAGTATGAACGGCCTGAAACATTGGCGAACCGTGCCCGTGGACGTCTGATCAACATAAGCAATGCGACCCATGTCTGGATCCATGGATTGACCTTGGGATACGGGGCTTCCTGGAACGTACATTTCATATATTCGGATCATATCGTGACGGATGGCTGTACATTTCGGTCTGAAGGTGTATGGAACGGCGATGGATGGGATCCGGATTCTTCAGAAGACTGTACCATTTTCGGCTGTACCTTCTACACGGAGGATGATTCCGTGGCGATCAAGTCCGGAAAGAATCCAGAGGGAAACCGCATCGGACGGCCCACCAGGCATATCCGTATCTTTGACTGCACCACACCCTTCGGCCACGGTCTGTGCATCGGCAGCGAGATGTCCGGGGGGATCGAGGGCATTCGGATCTGGGACTGCGAGATGGGGCCGACCTGGTCCGGGATCGAAGTCAAGGCTACGAAAAAACGGGGCGGTTATGTGCGCGATGTGGTCGTGCGGGACTGCACCACGTCCCACCTCATGGTGCATTCGGTGGGTTATAACGATGATGGAGAAGCGGCACCGGAACCGCCGCGCCTGTCAGACATGCGTTTCGAGCGGATCCGTCTCCTGGGACGGTTCCTGGATAATAATGCCGGAAGGAATGAGTGGCATGACTGCCCGCCGATCGAGGTCAAGGGATATGACGTGCCGGGCTATGAAGTCAGAAACATCGCTTTCAGCGAGATCCTGATCCCACACGAAGCAATGGACAATGAACTTCAATATTGTGAAAACGTGACGATACAAAGTAAAAGGACCTGAGGATTCGTTCCTCAGGTCCTTTTAGGTGAGAAGGAGTATGGTATCAGCGGGATACGGCCGGCATGGCTTCCGGTACGTATTCTCCGACTGTAACTGTCACGGCATCTTCCCCAAGACCACGCTGGATGACGAATTCCAGTGTATCGCCTACGGTCGAAGCGGAGATCAGTTCGCGCAAGGCATCGCTGTCTGCGATCTCCTGACCGTTGACGCTGATGATACGGTCGCCGC
Source organism: Clostridiales bacterium (assembly GCA_024689505.1). Lineage (GTDB taxonomy): Bacteria > Bacillota > Clostridia > Lachnospirales > Bianqueaceae > RUG159. The sequence goes on along the minus strand of JAILDJ010000001.1, from coordinate 10,906 downwards.
TCTTAAGGCCGGCGTCTGCAGCGGCGGAACCGTCCTGGACACTGTAGATATAGGTGCCGATCTCGGTAACGTTGTACATGCGGGCCATCTGTTCACTGGTGATGTCCAGCAGGGAAACACCCAGGTACGCCTTGCCCTTGGTATATCCATAGTTCAGCAGATCGTTCAGGATCGCCTGCACATTGTTGATCGGGATCGCGAAGCCAAGACCTTCGACGTCTTCGCCGGAGGATTTGGCCACGACCAGACCGATCAGCTGTCCCTGATCATTGAACAGACCGCCGCCGGAGTTGCCCGGGTTGATGGCCGCATCCGTCTGGAGCAGTGTCATGGCTTTGCCATCGATGGTGATCTCACGGTTCAGGGAACTGACGATGCCCTCAGTCACGGTGCCGCCCAGCTGTCCCAGCGGGTTGCCGATGGCGACGACTTCTTCGCCCAGCGCCAACTGGTCAGAATCACCGAAGGAAGCGACGGTCAGGCCAGAAGCCTCGATCTTCAGCAGTGCCACGTCCAGGTTATCGTCCCGGCCGACGAGTTTGGCCTCATAGGCTGTACCATCGGTAGTGGTGACCGTGATCTGTGTCGCGTCTTCGATGACATGGTTGTTCGTGATGATGTAACCGTCTTCTGAAATGATGACACCGGAGCCGGCGCCAGAGGCGACGTACTGCTGCATGTAATTACCGGTCTTTACAGCTTCTGTCGTGATCTCGACAACGGCGTCAGCCGCGCAAGAGGCGATCTCCTGTGTACTCAGAGACTGGCCGTTGGATTTGGTAGACACCTGCAAGGAAGCGTTCGCATCGGACGTCTCGGCATCTGCGGAAGTATCCTTTTTGGAAGACTTTTTATCAGAAGTTTCGTCTTCCTGCTGGTCCTTCTGTCCGAAGGCGCCGAATGGGAACTGACCATCGCCGACTTCTGGGGCGTCCTGTTTGTTATCTGTATCCTGATCCGAATTGGCGTCCGGCCGTTCCGGCATTTCGCCCTGGCCATTCTGACCATTGAAGCCTGGGAATTGTCCATCCGGACGTTCACCGGGCATCTGTCCCTGTGCAGTCACTGCAGGTGCGTTCGTTGCATTGTAGAGGGCGCTGCCGCCGTAGCCGCCGGCCGCACCGAGGATCAAAGCACCGCTCAGGATGCCTGCGACAAGACCGATGCGCTTGCCGTTCTTATGTTTCTTTGACTTAGTGGTTGTTTGTGGAGCTTCCGTATAGGCTGCCGGCATCTCCGGCTGCTGGAATTCCTGGTTCTGTGTTTCCTGATTCATATTGTATTCAGCATTCTGATCATATTCGTTCAACATGGTTGCTGACCTCCTTTTTTCTTTGTATGCCTGTAGTATAGAGGTGATTTATGAATTCCCTATAGATAGTTTTTAACGAAATTTCGAGAGAAATGTTAACAATCTGTGATGTCTGGGAATGTGTGAAAAACGAAGGATACGTATTGACAGAATATCAAAATAATATATAATCAGTGTTATATAATGAGAGTTATAAATCGAAGAAAGGAATCCCTATGCCGCCGAAAACGAAGGTTACAAGAGATATGATCGTTCGAGCCGCCGTCGATGTGGCCAGGCAGGGCGGTGTCGACAAGATCAACGCCAGGACGGTAGCGGAGCAGCTCCATTGCTCCACTCAGCCTGTGATGTATCATTTCGCGACGATCGAAAGCCTGAAAAAGGCTGCTTATGAAGTGGTAGACCAGATGCACACGGAGTTCCTGATGGATACACCACCGGACCGGGATCCGATCCTGGGGATCGGCCTGAACTACATCCGCTTTGCTGTGGAAGAACCCTGGCTGTTCCGCTTTCTTTTCCAATCAGGATATGCAACAGAGAACAATTTCCTGGAAATGATCGAATCAGAAGCATTGACGCCTATCCTGCAAGCGATGCAGGAAGGTCTGGAGATGGATCTGAAAACGACAAAGGATGTGTTTTTGACAGTCGCGCTGTTCGCACATGGCTATGCAAGCATCATTGCGAACAACACACTGGAATATGATGAAACATTGATCGCGGAGCACCTGGAACGTGCATGGAACGGTGCCGTGCTCGCTGTCACAGAGGAGAGAAGACATTGAAAGTTTTGATTCATGATCTGGATCGCGCCTATGACGATCGATTGGCGCCGAAATGTGATCGAATGATCGCTGCTAATGGAAAGTATGCGCCATGTCAAGGATGCTTTGGCTGCTGGACCAAACATCCGGCGGAATGTTTCATGAAAGATACGCTGCAGCAAATATGCCGTGTCATAGGGCAGGCAGATGAACTGGTGATCGTCACAAGGAACCTGTATGGAGAATACAGCCCGGCGATCAAGAACGTACTGGATCGCTCCATCGGGACTTCCACACCATTCAGTACCTATCGCGGCAAACAGATGCACCACACGCTGCGTTATGGAAAGCATGCCCTGTGGAAGGTGATCGTCTATGGAGAGAGCACAGAAGCGGAGAAGAACACGTTTCGGTATCGCGCGGAGCGCAACGCGGTCAACGACGGATTTGAGAGATCGGAAGTCGTGTTCGTTTCGGATCTTTCTGGATTGGAGGCGCTGGTATGAAGACCGTATGCATCAACTGCAGCCCTAAGAAGCAGTTCTGCGCTTCAGCGTATTTTCTTATGCTGCAGCGCCTGTTCGTAGGCGGAAAGAAAGTGACCGAAAAGCTGCGCACCCCGGCGGATCACGCCCGCATCCTGGAGCAGCTGAAGGACGCGCAGGCCGTCGTGTTCGGGGTCCCGCTGTATGTGGACGGCATCCCTTCTCACGTGCTCCGGTTCCTGGAGGAGATGGAAGTGTTCTGTAAGGAGAACGATCTTCATCCAAGCGTGTACTGCATAGCGAACAACGGTTTCATTGAAGGAAAGCAGAACGAACCCTTGATGCAGAGCTTTGAGCACTTTTGCACCCGCGCGGGCCTGACCTGGGGCGGCGGCGTCGGGATCGGCGGCGGAGTGATGCTGAACGTGACCCGGATCCTGTTCCTAGTGGATATTGGTCTGTTGCTTCTGAATACAGTATTGAGCGTGGTCAATACGGGCAATTTCTTTCCCAAGAGTGCCTGGATCAGTTTTGGAGAAAATGCCGCCCTTTTACTGTACTTCAATCTGGGCGTGCTGTTCTATCTTGCGCGTATGGGCAGTGCAATACGGAAGAATACTTGTTCCGGCAAGAAATATACACGGATCCTGATCCCGTCCTTCATTTTCATCCTGTTCGCGGATCTTTTCTTCATCATCATTTCGTTCTTTGAAGGCGGCCTTTTCCGCGGCTGGCTGGCAAGGAAAAAGATCGAGCAGTAGGCTTGTTTGAAAGATAAGTACAATAAAAAGGCATGACCGTTATTCGGCCATGCCTTTTTTGATGTTCAGATTTTCGTTTATCTGGTGATGATGTCCACCGGCACATTGAAGATCTTCGCGACCTTCAGGATGGTGTCGATATGACGGCCGGAAGCCGCTGCCATGTGGTGGGTCGGGCCGGCTTCGCTCCAGCGGTTGCAGAAATCACGGGCGCCGCAGGTGAAGCGGGTGCGCATGTTGGTGTCACCGAACATGAAGATCGGACCTTCTTCATTGACGCCTTCCGCCACGACGAACTTGAAGTGACCGTCTTTATCCTGGGTGATGCCCAGATAGGTGACAGGGCCCGGAGCGGGATAGAACTGGGTCAGGTAGCCGCCGCCGGTCTTACCATGGAACACCGGCACGATCTTCATGGTGGGCTTCTTGGCCAGGGAGATGTCCGCGTCGCCGGAACCGGAATGACCGATGATGCAGATATCTTCCGGGAAGTCGATGGAGTACATTTCGGACAGCTGACCCATGCCGGAGATGGTCTTGAGGATGCTCATGGCCATGGCGACCTTGATGTCGCCCTCGACGGCGCAGGCGGTACCCTGTTTGATCAGCATGGAGAAAGCGGGGATGAGCATGGAGTCCAGTTTGCCGGCGATGCCCTGAGCAAATCCATCATAATGGGAAGCTACGAAGCCAAGCTTCTCATCCTTGACCCACTGCTCAAATGCGACGACGTACTTGGCCATATCCCAGACCTTTTCGATGGTTCCGCCGCCCTCGATGTCGAAGGTGTCCAGGATGTCCTGTGCTTTCGCACGGATCGCGTCCTCATCCGTGATATTGTCAGCGATGGCCCACATCTTCTCCCAGTCGAACTGCTTGGTGTAGAGCCACATACGATGATACAGGTTGGTCTCGTCGATGTACAGATCCATCATGCCGGGGTAGGGACGGCCGATCTGCGCCAGGTTGGTGTCGCGGAAACGACGGCGGACCTGGGCGGCCTTGCACCAGTCGAGGATCTCGGCATCGACCTCCGGATCGCCACCTTCGACGACACCGGTGATGACCGCGTGACGCTTGCCGGCGCGCTCCAGGTCGGCTACCATTTCGCCGACAGCGCCGCAGGCATACAATTCGCCCAACCAGGTGGGGGTGTCGGTATTGGCATAGTCGGGAGCCAGTTTCTTCTGCACGTTGACCAGGACGACGGGTACGTCCAGATCACGAACGGCGGGCAGCATATTGTAGCTGGTGGCATAGGTCAGAAGCTGCAGGATGACCAGGTCGACATCTGCCGCGCGGAACTTGTCGCCGGCGGCCATGGCCTGCTCCTTGGTCGTAACGATACCGCCATCGATCAACTCGACAGAATCCGGGATGCGGGTCTTGAAATCAGCAAATTGTGCGTCGAATTCGGGTACAAGAGAAGGGAACTGGGGCAGGTAAGCACCCAGTGCGATGGCGAATACGCCGACACGTGCTTTGGTTTCCACTAACATGGTTTGGACCTCCGTTTGAGAAATTGTAAACTACTTAAATCATACCATTTTCCATAGAAAAAAACAAGACCATCAGAAAGGTCCGCAGAGGACTTCTGATGGTCTTATACACATTATTGGATATAGTCGGCGCCGGCCTTGATCGCGGCCATGTTGGCGTCGAACAGATCGGCCTTACGGGCGGGGATGACCTTTTTCAGGGCTGCCGGCAGACCTTCTTCGCTGATGCAGCCGGTCTTCTTGATAACGGCGCCCAGCAGGATCATGTTGGCCAGACCCGGGAAGCCCATTTCATTGGCCATCTGGGTCGCGGGAACATAATAAGCTTCTACATCGGTACGTTCGACTTTTCGGGCGATCAGCGTGGAATCCACGAAGATCGCGCCGCCGGGCACGACATCGGCCTCATACTTGTCCAGAGAGGGCAGGTTCATGACCATAAGGACGTTCGGATGCTGCACGATCGGAGAACCGACCGGAGTATCGGAAAGGATGACGTTGCAGTTGGCGGTGCCGCCACGCATTTCCGGGCCGTAAGAGGGCAGCCAGGAAAGCTCGCGGTTTTCCAGAAGACCTGCGTAGGCCAGCACTTTGCCGGAGAACAAAAGACCCTGTCCGCCGAAACCGGCGATGATGATTTCATGATCAGCCATGGCTTAGTTCTCCTTTCCTTCGGCGTCTTTGTCGCGGTAGACACCCAGCGGGTACCGCGGCAGCATATCGGTCTCGATCCATTCCAGTGCCTTCTGCGGGGTCATGCCCCAGTTGGTGGGGCAGGCGGAAACGACTTCGATCAAGGAGTAGCCCTTGCCTTCGACCTGGTTCTGGAAGGCCTTCTTGATGGCCTTCTTGGCCTGACGTACGTGCGGTACGCTGTTGACGGTGACACGCTCCAGATAATAGGGAGCGTCCAGAGTCGCCAGAAGTTCGCAGATATTGATCGGGTAGCCCTGGGTCTTAGGATCACGGCCATAGGGAGAGGTCTGCGTGACCTGACCGATCAAGGAAGTCGGGGCCATCTGGCCGCCGGTCATACCGTAGATCGCGTTGTTGATGAAGATGATGGTGACGTTCTCGCCACGGGCTGCGGTGCTGACGGTCTCGCAAAGACCGATGGAAGCCAGGTCACCGTCGCCCTGATAGGCGAAGACGATATTATCGGGCAGGGCGCGCTTGACGCCTGTGGCCACAGCCGGTGCACGGCCATGGGAAGCTTCGATCATATCGCAGGCAAAATAATCATAGGCCATGACGGAGCAGCCGACCGGCGCTATGCCGATGGTGCGTCCTTCGATGCCCAGTTCGTCGATGGCTTCTGCTACCAGACGATGTACGATACCATGGGTGCAGCCGGGGCAGTAATGCAGTACCGCATCCGTCAATGCTTTGGGTTTCTCAAATACGACCATGCTTACACCTCCTCATTACATGCAGCGGTTTTGATAGCTTCGAGCACTTCATCCGGGGACGGGATCATACCGCCGACGCGGCTGCACAGCGCCACATCCTTCTTACAGCGGATGGCCAGCTCGATATCTTCTTTCATCTGACCCATGTTCAGCTCGACCGCGATGAAGGACTTGACCTTGTCAGCGGCTTCGATGAGCGGCTTCTTCGGGAAGGGCCACAGGGTGATGGGACGGATCATACCGACCTTGATGCCCTGCTTACGCGCTTCGACGATGGCGTTGCGGGAAACGCGGGCGGTGATACCGGTGGAGACGACGCAGACTTCAGCATCTTCCATCATGAACTCTTCCCACATGGGTTCGTTCTCTTCGATGATCTTGTAGCGGGCGAAGCGGTCCAGATTGGTCTGCTCCAGTTCCGCGGGCTTCAGATACAGAGAGTTGATGATATTATGTTCGCGTTCACCCTTGGTACCGGTGACAGCCCAGGGTTTCTCGGAAACTTCTGCCACAGGCTCCGGCAGAACGACTGGCTCCATCATCTGGCCCATGGTACCATCGGCCAGCAGCATGGCAGGCATGCGGTATTTCTCGGCCAGTTCGAAGGCCTTGCTGGTCAGATCGGCCATTTCCTGAACGCTGGAAGGTGCGAAGACCAGTACATGGAAATCACCATGTCCGGGACCGCGGGTGGCCAGGAAATAGTCGGACTGAGAAGGCTGGATGCCGCCCAGACCCGGGCCGCCGCGCTGGACGTTGACGATCAGCGCCGGCAGATCCGCACCGGCCAGATAGGAGATACCCTCGGTCTTCAGAGAGATTCCGGGGCTGGAAGAAGAGGTCATGGCACGTTTGCCGGTGGAGGCTACGCCATAGACCATGTTGATCGCAGCGATCTCAGACTCGGCCTGCAGGAAGGTGCCGCCGATCTTGGGCATTTTCTTGGACATGTAAGCAGCGACTTCGGTCTGCGGCGTGATCGGATAACCGAAATAATGACGGCAGCCCGCAAGGATCGCGGCTTCGGCAATGGCTTCATTGCCTTTCATCAAAACTTTCTCGCTCATGCTAGCTCCTTTCATTCACGGATCACGGTGATCACACAATCCGGGCACATCATGGCGCAGAACGCACAGCCGATGCATTTGTCCGGGTCGGTCTGTTCCACGGGGGTATGACCCTTGCCATTCAGACGCGTTTTGCTCAGTGCCAGGATCTGCTTGGGACAGGCATTGACGCACAGTCCGCAGCCTTTGCACAGTTCTTCATTGAAAATGACTTTCGACATATATCATTCCTCCATCATATAGTAAAGTTTTTGAAGGTCGATCGGAAATACAGCGTCGATCTGTTCCGCGAGCTGCGGCGCCAGATCCTTGCGGACACAGGTCATCTTGACAGGAAGACCTGTAGACCGAGATAAATCTTCGATATATTGTACACTATCCAACACGTCCTGTACAGTAGTATCAGGGCCGAGATTGGTATTATTGATCAGTCCTGTAAAGGGCAGGCCGCAGGCCTCTTCGATCTCCCGCATGACCTGGATCGTATCTTCCACGGTACGGGTCAGCGGCCGGGCTTTATTGGCCACCAACAGCATCTCGTAGTCGTTTTCTTCCAGGATATCCGGTACATAGCGGCCAAGGGCCAGGGCGCCTCGGTCATCGCCGCCCACGTCGATCACACCATACATTTCCGTGTCGGTGACCAGCCCGTAGGCTTCCTTCGGCATGGCCGGCGCATCCAGATTGGTGCCGGCGTATTCGGATACGATCAGCGGGATCCCGGTCTCTCGGAGCAGCTTTTCACTGTCCTGCACGCGGAAATACGGATTGACGATATCCAGATCCGCGATGGTCACCGGAAGCCCCTGCTGTTTCAGCCACACTGCGTAATTGATGGCGATGTTGGTCTTGCCGCTGCCGTAATGGCCTGCGAACAACGTTAATCGTTTGACTTCCATAGGCCGTTACAGGAGGTTGCGGATGATCTTGCCGGAGATGGTCTTCGGCAGTTCATCACGGAAGACGATGATGCGCGGATACTTGTACGGAGCGGTATGGCTCTTGACGTAGTTCTGGATCTCTTTCTTGAGTTCTTCGGTCCCTTCTTTGCCGGGTACCAGCACGATGGAGGCCTTGACGACCTGACCGCGGATCTCATCCGGCGCGGCGGAGACACCGCACTCCAGAACGTAGGGCAGTTCCATCAGCACGTTCTCGATCTCGAACGGACCGATGCGGTAGCCGGAGGACTTGATGACGTCATCCGCACGGCCGACGTACCAGTAGTAGCCGTCCTCATCGCGCCAGGCGAGGTCGCCGCTGTGATAGTAACCGTCGTGCCATACGGCGTCGGTCTTTTCTTCATCGCCATAGTAGCCAAGATACAGGCCCGGACGCGGATTGGAGCGGTCTGCTTTGATGCAGATCTCACCGTTCTCGCCGACCGGTACTTCATGGCCGTCCATCAGCAAGGTGACACCGTAATCCGGGATCGGCTTGCCCATGGAGCCGGGCTTGAGGGCTGTGCCGTTCAGGTTGCCGATGGTCAGCGTGGTCTCGGTCTGGCCGAAGCCTTCCGCGATGCGCAGACCGGTCAGCTTCTCGAACTGATAGAAGACCTCGGGGTTCAGCGCCTCGCCGGCGGTGGTCGCATGATGGATGGAGGAGAGGTCATACTGGCTCAGATCCTGCTTGATCAGCATGCGGTACATGGTAGGCGGTGCGCAGAAGGTAGTGATATTGTATTTCTTGAACATGGGCAGGATCTTTGCGGCATCGAACCGGTCGAAGTCGTAGACGAAGATCGCACCTTCACACAGCCACTGGCCGTAGAGCTTGCCCCAAAGAGCCTTGCCCCAGCCCGTCTCGGAGATGGTGAAGTGCAGACCGTCTTTTTCTACCCAATGCCAGTACTTAGCGGTGACGTAGTGGCCCAGAGCGTAATTGTAGCTGTGGGTCGCCAGTTTCGGATATCCGGTCGTACCGGAGGAGAAGAATGCGACCATCGGATCCATACCGGCCGGCGCATCCTCATGACGGATGAAGCGGCGGGAGAAGAAGCCGTACTCTTCGTTGAAATCATGCCAGCTCTCCTGTACGCCGCCGACCATGATCTTGATCAGCGGTACACCATAATCGGCCTCAGCCTGTTCCACTTCCTTCCAGGTATCGCCGTCACCTGTGCAGACGATCGCCTTGACACCGGCTTTTTCGAAGCGATAGGAAAAATCATGGGATTTCAGCTGATTGGTCGCCGGGATCGCCACAGCGCCGATCTTGTGCAGCGCCAGGATGGAGAACCAGAACTGGTAGTGACGCTTGAGCACCAGCATGACCCGGTCGCCGCGCTTGATGCCCAGAGACGAGAAGTAGTTGGCTGTCTGGCTGGAGGCATCTTTGATATCCTTGAACGTGAAGCGGCGCTCGGTCAAGTCGTTGGAGACGTGGACCATGGCAAGCTTCTCCGGATCCTTGCGGCCGATGGCGTCGACCACGTCGAAAGCGAAGTTGAAGCGTTCGGTGTTCTTGAACTTAAGATGCTGCAGGACACCGTTCTCATCCTCTTCCGCATCGATGAAGTCCTTGGCGACTTCGGAATCCCCCACCAGCTGCGGCGCTCTTTGCTCGGTGACACCGGGCTTCGCGTCGGTCTCGGTGGTGGCCATGATCATGGCCAGGAAGGTGCAGTCCGCACCATCGACGGCGATCATACCGTGCGGCGTGGAACTGTTATAGTAGATACTGTCGCCTTCCTGCAGGACTTCTTCATGGTCGCCGACCTTGACCTTCAGCGTACCTTTAAGGATCAGGTCGAATTCCTGTCCGGCGTGGGTCGTGGTGTGGATCGGCTGATCCAACAGCGCTTCATCATAATTATAGGTGACCCAGTAGGGCGTGGCCAGTTTGCCGCGGAACATGGAAGCCATGTTCTGGATGGTGATGCCTTCTTCACTGGCAGTAAGGGCACCCGTACCCCGGCGCGTCAGGGTGTAGCTGGACAGTTTGGCTGTGTGGCCTTCGACCAGCTGGGTAACATCCATACCGAAGACCAGAGCGCACTTGTGTAGAAAAGTAAAGGGCAGATCCGCTTCACCGGTCTCATACGCATTGTACTGATCCAGAGAAACTTCGGTCAGTCCGGCCATTTCTTCAGGTGTGTGTCCGGTGATCCAACGCATCTCGCGGATACGGCGTGCGATCTCGTGCAGTTGGCTGGTTGTTTCTGTAGGCATGATGCATGTCCTCCATAAAATGAATTCTTGATGGATGTTTAAAGCGATGCCTTTGTGACGATAAAATGAAAGACTCGTCTCAAAGTCATTGAGACGAGTCGTAATTTACCCGCGGTACCACTCAATTTGCAGCCGGCGCGAAAGCGCGCGGAGACTGCCGCTTCAGGTCCCATCAGACCCTATACCGTAACGTGGTCGGACGTGAGGCGCTTACTTGCGAATGGGTTCAGCCCTCCAGCTCGGAAGTGATAGGCATCTGAAGTTCGTGCTGACGGTTCGCACCCAACACCGTCTCTCTGAAAACATTTCCTTCTGCCGTCTTCGTCACAGCTTTTGTGTGCATCTATAGTAGCACAGGAGGCAAAGTTTGTCAACGGAAAAAGCAACAATAATTCAGAGGTTTAAAGCGAGAGATTTGGGAAAAATATAGGCT
>JAILDJ010000050.1 GCA_024689505.1 Clostridiales bacterium | reverse complement strand
GTGAAAAAACTGGGTAAAGCGGGCGAGATCGTCGACGTGAGCGATGGATACGCAAAGAACTTCATCATTCCTAAGAAGTTGGGCCGTGAGGCGACCAAGGACGTTCTGAACAACTGGAAGCAGCAGAAGGCCAGCGAAGCCAATCGGAAGGAAATCGAGAAACAGCAGGCCATCGCTACTGTTAAAGATCTGGAGACCAAGGTCATTACTTTGAAAGAAAAAGCAGGCAAGGATGGCCGTCTGTTCGGTTCCGTCACAGCCAAGGACCTGGCGGAAGCCCTTAAGAAGCAGTATGGGCTCGATGTAGATCGTAAAAAGATCAATCTGAAAGATCCGATCCGTGCGGTCGGCAACTATAGTGTCGAGATCAAGCTGCAGGCGGAAGCCTCCGGCAACATGACAGTCCAGATCCTGCCTCAGGAGTAAGACGATGGCAGAAGAAGCAAGAGTACCTCGGGTCCCGCCGCACAGCGAGGAAGCGGAGCAATCCGTCCTGGGCTCCATGATGATGGACCATGATGCGGTCAACGCAGCGGTGGAGAGCCTGACGCCGGAGGATTTCTACAACGTCCGGCACAGTGAGATCTTCCGGGCGATGGTCGATCTGAACCGCGAAGGCCGGGACATCGACCTGGTCACCGTCAAAGATCGTCTGCAGGCATCCGGTAAACTGGAAGCGGCCGGCGATATGCGCTATCTGACCGAGATCGCGGCAGCCGTTCCCAGCTCCTATCACATCAAGAACTATATCCGCATCGTGCGCGAACGCGCTTTGTACCGCAAATATATATCTCTGGGCAATGAGATCCTGGGATCGGCTTACGGAATGGATCCTTCGATCGAGGATCTGTCTGAAAACGTAGAGAAGAGGGTCTTTGGTATCCTCCAGAATCGGGATACGCAGGACTTCGTGCACATCCGAGACATCCTGGTACAGAGCTTCGACCAGATCGAGCAGGTATCCAAAAACAATGGGGAAGTCATCGGCGTGCCTTCCGGATTTTTGGATCTGGACCGTAAAACCGCTGGTTTCCATGATTCCGACTTGATCCTGGTGGGTGCCCGTCCGTCCATGGGTAAGACCGCCTTTGGCCTGAATGTGGTGCAATATGCAGCGGTGCGCAAAAAGAAGACCTGTGCCGTGTTCTCACTGGAAATGTCACGGGTACAGGTCGTCAATCGTATGCTGTCCTGCGAATCCGGCGTTGAGATGGAGAAGTTCCGTTCCGGCGGTATGGAGGACAGGGACTGGCAGAATCTTGCGGAGGCGTTGGCACCGCTGTCGGAGGCGCCGATCTACATCGATGATACACCCGGTATCACGGTCGCGGAGATCCGTTCCAAATGCCGCAAGCTGAAACTGGAGCATGGTCTTGACTTGATCATGATCGATTATCTGCAGTTGATCAGCGGTGGTGCACGTGCCAGTGAAGGTCGACAGATGGAGGTCTCCGAGATCTCGCGTAATCTGAAGGCGCTGGCCCGCGAAATGGAGTGCCCGGTCATCGCGCTGTCGCAGCTGTCCCGTGCGTTGGAAGCCCGTTCGGACCACCGTCCGATGCTGTCCGACCTGCGTGAATCCGGTGCGATCGAGCAGGATGCTGACCTGGTCATCTTCCTGTACCGTGATGAATACTATCATCCAGACACGGAAGACAAGAACATCGCTGAGGTCATCATCGCCAAACAAAGAAACGGTTCCGTGGGAACCGTCAAACTGGCCTATCTCGGCGCGTATACTAAATTCGCGAATCTGCAATTTTAGAAGGACCGAAGCATGCGGAAAGCATGCGACGGTCCTCTTTTGTTTTATAATTGTACAGTCACGGCATTTTCAGGGACCGTGCCATCTTGATAATACTGATCCATCTGCTCATAAAGTCCGCGGGCATAGGTGAACCATGATCCGCCGCGCAGCTGCAGGCACTGATCCTCTACAGGGTAGGTGTGGATGGGCACTTGCTCTAACAGCTTCGCACAGGTCGTAAGGTGAGGCAGGATCGTGTCGACGCCGCAGCAGGGAAGAGTATCATTCGTGATGGCTTCCACCATGCGGCTGACCTTCTGTGAAACTTCGCGTTCAGATAAAGGTTGACCGTACTCTTTGCGATGGCCGTCCTTGAAAACGGCATAGAGCGTCGGATCCGTATTAGAGTCGAAATAAACGGTCGCATTTTCAAAAGTATATTCGAGTTTGGGTTCGGAATTGATCTCCGCACCATGGGAGGCGATATGCAGGAAACGGCAGCCGTTGGGCAAGAGGCCTTCCACGAAACAAGTATCGAAGGTTTCGATGGGGTAGACCCGGCCCAGAAAACCACGCAGTTCCGTGGGCATGGAGGCAGACTCCATCGAGGCACCGTTCAGGAAGAAGATGTTGTGCAGATAATGAGCCGTCGCGTTAGTCAGGATACTGTCACAGACCAGATCTCCGGCAGCATTGCGGATGCGGCCTTTCCAATTGCTGTCCGCATAATAGGATTCGGGACGGACCCAGGAAATGTGTGTTTTGAAAAACAGAGGACGGCCCAGAACACCAGATGCGATATCCTTTTTCAAGGAGAGCATGGTGTCGGAAAAGGACCATTGAAAGCCAACGCCGAGCTTTTTACCTGTCCTTTCTGAAACTAGCTTCAGGAGCATCGCGTCATCAAAGGAAGGTGTCAAAGGTTTCTCACAAAGCACGTGAGATCCATGTTCCATGCAAAAGACCGCCTGCGGCACATGGAGCGGGATCGGAGTGGAAAGGATCGTAAGATCCGGTGTCATGACATCATACAGTTCTTCCAACGTCTGAAATACGGGGATCTGCTGCGCACGGATCCACTCCGCGGCAGGCGCTTTTTCGATATAAGGCTCAACGACAGCATCGAGCGTAAGACCAGGCAGCAGACCTTCCTGGAAGAAATGGATATAGGCACCGCCGTACCCGCCGGCACCGACTAATGCGATGATCATAATAGCGCTCACTCTCCTAACATTTCTATGGCTTCTTCGAAGGTCACGGCATCGACCAGTTCCTCCCATACGTCCTCGTTATAGTATCGGACGGTAGTTTCGCCGGACATATAATCATTATCGAAGGTGGAGTTGGTACCTTCTGGAATGATCACCTCGTAACCTCTTTCAAATGCGGATTTTACGGTGGCATCGATGCAGTAATTCGTCTGCAGACCAATGATCATCAGATGCTTGTCTTCCTGCCGTTTAAGATACCGCTTGAATTCTTTGTTGCCAAAACAGCTGTTGATCGTCTTGACGAAGACTTTTTCGCCTTTTTCAGGTGCGATCATATCGATGATTTCGAAACCTTCGTCTCCGGCAGTCATGCCGCTGTCGGGACCAGCATCATGCTGCACGAAAATGACCTCGACGTTATTTTTCCTTGCGGTGGCTACCAGCCGGGCAGTCCTTTCGATGAAAGTATCGTAGGCACACAGTTCCTCATCCACAAGGGCTTTCTGCATGTCGATCACTAATAAGATCATGTGTTTTCCTCCGTAGGTTTGATGATATGTACCATGGGATCATTATACCATCGAACATTTCACCAGACAATAGAAGATGGAAGATATCCAGATGGGAAGAGCCAACATTTCGTAAAGCAGTGTTATCATAAGAATGACCTCACGGGGAATATCGGTATCCTGGTTTTGACTCTTGTGGCAAGCATGAAAAAGCTCTTTCGCCATGAGGCGAAAGAGCTTAGTTTTTGATGAGTTGAAACGCATTATTCCTCGTTCGGAGCGCCGACCGGGCAAGTAGCGTTGCAAGCGCCGCAGCTGATGCAGACTTCAGGATCGATCTGATATTTGCCTTCGCCTTCGCTGATCGCGCCGACAGGACATGCAGCTTCGCAAGCACCACACATGATGCATTCGTCGTTGATTACATATGCCATTGTATACATACCTCCCTTGGATATTGATGGCCGTATTATAATCCCTTTTGTATATTTTTGCAAGTGGAAAATAAAAAATGGGCAGGAGAGCTTCATCCACCGATCTTAACCGGGATCCCGCAAGAGAGAAAAGTGCTGCGGATCTCATGCAGTCGTTCCTCCGAAGGCGCTTTGAACGTCCGTTCTTTTTCTCCAAGGCGTTCATATTTATCACTGCCTGCGGTATGATAGGGCAGCAGATGGATACCTTCTACATGGATCTCCGCCAACAGTGCACACAGAGCCCGGATCTCGGCCTCATCATCGTTCAGGCCACTGATCAAAGGCAGACGCAGCCGGATACGGCCTCCGTCGTCTGACAGTTGCCGTAGGTTTTTGAGAATGGCTTCGTTAGAAACACCAGTCAATGCTTTGTGCTTCTCCGGATCCATATGCTTGAGATCGTACAGGAAGGTATCCACATAGGGGAGGATGCGGGCAAAGTGGTCATAGGGGACATGACCGCAGGTGTCGATATCGACCCGGTAGCCACGGCGTTTCAGACGCCGGCAGATCGATTCGATATAGTCCATGTCCTGTGCGAGGGGTTCACCCCCGGACAGAGTCACACCGCCGCCGGAAACTTCATAGAAAGGCGCGTCTTTGAGGATCTCATCGATCAGCACATCCACATCCTCCTGGTAGCCGACGCGTTCTCGGGCACCATAGAGGCAGTAGGTCGTGCAAAGTCCGCAGGCTTCACATCTGGAGCGATCCATCTGGATATCTTCGCTGATGGCATGGGTGGGGCATACCGCGGCACAAGCACCGCAGTGTACACAACGGTCCGCATAGTACATGATCTCGGGCGTGTATCGCTGGCTTTCCGGATTGTGACACCACAAGCAGCGCAGGGGGCAGCCTTTGAAAAAGACCGTGGTGCGGATGCCGGCGCCATCATGGATGGAGAATTTCTGGATGTTGAAAAGAACCGGGTTCATGAGGTGTTCCTTTCTGAAAAATAAAGTTGACCATTTTTGTCGATTTTGTGCACTATGATACTTGTTTTTTCTGAGAAACAGAGTATAATACAAGTATGTTCAAAACATAAGGAGGAAGTATCAAATGGCAAAGATCTCTAAAGATATGCTGATCGGCGACCTGCTGCAGGTCGATCCGGCTGTTGCTCCGCTGCTCATGGCCTGCGGTATGCATTGCGTAGGCTGCCCGTCCGCCCGTGGCGAGTCTCTGGAAGAGGCATGCTTCGTACATGGTCTGGATGCGGATGCGGTCGAAGCCAGCCTGAACGAGTATCTCGAAAAGAAGGCAGCTCTGTAAGAGCAGGGCATGAAAGAAATAAAGCCGTCTGGGTCTGATCAAGATCCGGGCGGCTTCTTCTTTGCAGAAACAGGTATGTTTACATAGTCTCCATGGCCGCGAGCTTCTGCAGCGCGCGAGCGTGTACAGACAGATGGTCGTGTTCCCGGATGTAAGCGATACGCAGCGGATCCCGGGAGACGTCGGATGCGTATTCTGTCAGCGCGGTCAGAACGTAACGCAAGGTGCGCGTCTGCCGGCTGAAAGTGACCAGCAGGTGATAAGCGCCGGTCTCGGCATCGCGATACAGCTGGTTGCGCAGACGCAGGCTTGGAGAGACGGTGCGTGACGCGTCCAGGATCGTATCGAAAGAATCAAAAGTATATACCATGACGGTCTCGGTGGGAGACGCCTCCGCGGGCTCTTCCTGCTGGCGGATCCGTTGGTCGACCTCGTCCGGACCCATATCGGCGCCGGGCACATTGGAGCGGAACAACGCCAGAAGATCTTCGTGGCTGCGCACCTGTGTCATGGTGATCATCAGACTGTCTTCGGAGATGGGGATGGCTTCGATCATGACGGGATGTGCCGTTACGTCGAAACCGAATTCGGCGGCGGCCTGCATCATCATATCATCAAACAGAGCCTTTGCCTTTTCTGAACCATAGGAAAGGTCGGAGATCTTCAGCTGACGTGCTTTCAGATCTGCACGGTTCAGTGTAAAACGTACCTGATTCTTGCTGATGCGTTCTGATTTCATGGGGTCCGATCCTTTCTATTGGTTTTGATGTAATAAAAGACTTTAATCTATTATAGCGTTGAACCGCTGTTTTGTAAACCCTTCAACCTTGACAATTTGAGACGCTTTAGATATAGTTATGTCAGCAAAAAGAACAATCTGGAGGATATATATGGTAGAATTCAAAGTTGGCGAACAGTTTCCGCTGCCCAAAGTTTCTTGGGAAGGCGCCGTTTTTTCCATCGAACCTTATACGATGACGTTGACATATCGATTCAAACATCCTACCCCGGAGGAGACCGAGGAATTCCTGCATGGGGATTATGAACTGGCGGTCACGGAGCTTCGCAACATCATTTTCGTGCTCAGCAAGTTTGGCAGTCTGGGTTGGGCAGATGCGGCCTACAACCCCAATCTGTCCGATTCTGAAAAGCGGCTGCCGGAACTGGTAGAAGGGCAGAAAGGCTACAGCGTAGATGCGTTTTTGGTGGATCTGGACACCAACATCCTGGTGGCCAGGCGTCTCATCCGTATGGATCCGAAGTTTTCGGCCAAGTTCAAGAAGCTGATCGAGCAGAGCATCGCCCGCAAAGACAGTTTCGACAGGAACCAGTTCGAGGACCTGGTACAGGCCCTCTACAGCCAGTATACGACCCAGGATCTGTACAAGTACAGCCTGATGAAAATGAAGTCCCAAGGTTGACAGGACTTTGTGAAAAGAGTATCATGGAGCACAGGATATCATTCTTAATCGATTAGGAGGAAGACATGTCTATCGTAACTAAACTGGATCATCCGCTGCTGCAGCACAAGCTCACGCTTCTCAGGGACAAGAATACCACATCAAAGGATTTCCGTACGCTGGTCAAGGAAGTCGCCATGCTGATGGCCTATGAGGTCACCCGTGATTTCCCGACCGAGATCGTCGAAGTCGAAACGCCGATCGCGAAAACGCACTCCGTACGTATCGCCGGCAAGACCGTGGCCATCGTTCCGATCCTGCGCGCCGGTCTGGGCATGGTCGACGGTATCCTGGAAGTCATGCCTACTGCGAAGGTCGGACATATCGGCCTGTACCGCAATGAGCAGACGCTGGAACCGGTCGAGTATTATGCCAAAATGCCGCCGGATATCGATAAGCGTACCGTCATCATCTGCGAGCCCATGTGCGCTACGGGCGGCTCCATCATTGCCGCTGTCGATCTGCTGAAGGCCCGCGGTATCAAGGACATCAAGATCATGTGCCTGGTCGTCTGCAAGGTCGGTATCGAAGCGATCGAAGCAGTCCATCCGGACATCCAGATCTTCACCGTCGGTTATGACGAAGAGCTGAACGATGTTGGTTACATCACCCCCGGTCTCGGCGATGCTGGCGACCGCTTGTTCGGAACAAAATAATATGTCAGATAAGGTTTTCGTACGTCACATTTGGCGCACGGGAACCTTTTTTTGTTTTAACACATGAAGGAGGGAAAATAATGATCCGAGTTGCGATCGTGGGCCTTGGCAATATATCCGCAGCGCATATCGAAGCATGGAAGACCTTCCCAGACAGAGCGCAGATCGTGGCCATGGTGGATATCATTCCGGAAAAGGCCAGAGCCCGCGCGGAAGAGTATGGGATCGACTGTGATATTTATGATGATCATCATCAGATCCTGGACCGTAGGGATATCGACCTGGTGGATATTTGCACGCCGCCCTATGTGCATGCGGAGATTTCGATCAACGCCCTGAGAGCGGGCAAACATGTCATCTGTGAGAAGCCGATGGCGGCTTCCTTGGAAGAGTGTGACGCAGTGCTTGCGGCCGCGCGGGAAAGCGGCCGGCTGTTTTCCTCGATCGCCCAGAACCGGTTCCGTACTTCGATCGCTCGGTTGAAGGCAGTACTGGACAGTGGGATCTGCGGACCAGTCAAGCATTTCGCGGTGGATTCGCTCTGGTGGCGCGGGCATTGCTACTACGATCTTTGGTGGCGCGGCACCTGGGAGAAAGAGGGCGGCGGCTGCACCTTGAACCATGCGGTCCATCATATCGACATGCTGGGCTGGATGATGGGGCTGCCGGATACAGTGACCTCCGTTTTGACCAATGTCTCACATGACAATGCGGAGATCGAGGATCTGTCCGTATCGGTGCTCTCCTATGGAAATGCTTTGGCCACAGTGACGGCCTCCGTCGTGCATCATGGGGAAGAGCAGCAGTTGGTGGTGCAGTGTGCCGACGCACGCATCTCCGCACCATGGAAGATCTATGCTTCCGGCAGCCTGCCCAACGGCTTCCCTTATGAGGATAAAGAAAAGGAAACTGAGATCCAGGCATTGTATGAGACGCTTCCGGAAGTGCGGTATGAAGGACATACAGGGCAGATCGATGATGTACTGAGGACACTGGAGGAAGGACGGCTGGTCCCGGCGATCACCGGCGAGGACGGACGGCGTACCATCGAATTGATCACCGCGATCTATAAAGCCGGTGCCACGAAGACGCCGGTCAGTCTGCCACTGACCAAAGAGGATCCTTTCTACACCGTGGAAGGCATCCGTGCAAGCGCGCCTCATTTTTATGAAAAATCTGCTTCAGTCGTGGATCTTGGCAGCGATACCGCGATCACATTGGGCAGCAAGTATTAATAGCATCAAAGGAGAAGTATCATGAAAGACACGAAGCAGCAATGGTTCAAAGAGGCCAAATACGGCCTGTTCATCCACTGGGGCCTGTATTCGGTATTGGCCGGCGAGTGGAAGGGTCAGGAAGTCGAGGGGATCGGCGAGTGGATCATGAACCGATTCCGCATTCCAGTGGAGGAGTATCGGCCGATCGCAAAACAATTCAATCCTGTCAACTTTAATGCGGATGAACTGGTGCGCCGTGCAAAAGAAGACTGGGGCATGAAGTATATCGTCATCACGACCAAGCATCATGATGGTTTCGCCATGTACGATTCCAACTGCAGTGATTACAATATCGTGAAAGCGACGCCCTTCGGCCGTGACATCCTGAAGGAACTGCAGCTGGCCTGCGAGAAGTATGACATGAAGCTGGGATTCTACTATTCACAGGCCCAGGATTGGGATGATCCAGACGGCTACTATGCCGGCATGGACAATTCTCAAAAGGATTTTCGTGCATACCTGGAGCGTAAATGTAAGCCGCAGCTGCGGGAACTTTTGACGAATTATGGCGACGTGGCTTTGATCTGGTTCGATACACCCATGCAGATGACGGAAGAGGAGAGCCAGGAACTTTTCGATCTGGTCAAGTCGATCCAGCCGAACTGCCTGGTCAGCGGCCGTATCGGCAATCACCTGGGTGAATATATGTCCACAGGTGATAACTTCATTCCGCTGCAGCCTTATGCAGGCGACTGGGAAGTCCCTGCGACATTGAACGATACCTGGGGCTTCAAGAAGAATGACCATAACTGGAAAGAGGCGGATCATATCCTGCGCCTGCTGCTCAAGATCAACAGCCGCGGCGGTAACTATCTGCTGAACATCGGTCCGACCGCGCTTGGCGATGTACCGGAGGACAGTATCCGAATCCTGAACCAGGTGGGGGATTTTGTCAAGAAAAACGCAGAAGCGATCTACGGGACCAAAGCGATCCCGGCACCGGTCTATGATCTGGAGTGGGTCATCATTACAGGACGTCCGCACAAACTGTATCTGAACGTGATCAAACCCACACGCCGCGTCCATATCGCTGCCGTGGACAACCATGTGACCCGTGCCGTCCTGCTGGAGACGGGCGAGGAACTGGAATTCCGTACAGGCGGCCCGACCCGCCCGACCGGCAATATCACTGTTATGATCCCCGAAGAATATAAAACAAAAGCATTCTACACCATCGCACTGGACATCGAAGAAGAGACACTAGTGAACCAGGATCTGGACTGGTAAACAGCGTCCGAAGGTCAAACAAGGGTGGACAAACGTATGTACGCTTGTCCACCCTTGTTTGACCTTATGGACGCAAAAAAGCACGAGGATGAAGCGCGAAGCGCGAGAGTCCGAGTGGTTTTAAGGGACCGGGAGCGTCGAAGACGCGAAGGTCACTGTGTTTACCAATACTTCCTAACAAAATACAAAAGGACGAGCGCATGATATGCGTTCGTCCTATATATATTACTTTAGGGGAATATAAACCCGGTGGCTTTCAGCCCCCGAAAAGCACTCGAACGAGAGCATTGCATGCTCTCATTCTCGTGCTTTTTACGTCCCGAAGGTCAAACAAAAGGACGAGCGCATGATATGCGTTCGTCCTTTTATTGACTTTGGGACGTTGTTTATGCAAACCATTCTCCATAGGGAATAGCGTTTTCGTATCCGTTGGTCATCATGATGGCGCGGATCAGTCGGTAGGCGCAGTCGACAGCTTTTTCTCGAGGAAGTGATCCGTCCTGGAAGGACTTTCTCAGGTCTTCGACGTCGATGGGGTTGCCGGGCATGATCAGATCGTTGCCTGCGATCATGCATCCGTGGGAGGAGGCACATCCGGCGGTCGTGGGGGTCCAATCGGTCATGACGATACCTTGGAAGTCCCATTCGCCGCGCAGTACGGTGGTGATGAGGTCCGTGTTGTTGGCCGCGGGTACACCGTTGATCAGGTTATACGAAGTCATCAGGCACATGGGCTGCGAAGTCTTGACCGCGATCTCGAAGCCGCGCAGATAGATCTCGCGCAGCGCTCGTTCAGAAACAACGCTGTTGCTGAACATGCGGTTGTCTTCCTGGCTGTTGCAGGCATAGTGCTTGATGGTGGTCCCGATCCCCGGGAACTGCTGTACGCCGCGTGTGATGGCTGCGGCCATGACACCTGCGATCAGCGGATCCTCGGAATAGTATTCGAAATTGCGGCCGCACAGTGGGTTGCGGTGGATGTTCATGCCGGGGGCCAACCACCAGGTCACGCCGAATTCCAGCATTTCACCTCCGACGAGTGCGCCGATCTCTTCCAGGATCTCTGGATTCCATGTCTGAGCCAGCAAAGTGCCGATCGGGATCGCTGTGGCGTACATATAGTATCTGTCGGCGTTTTCATGGTCAGAATTCTTGCTGAACAGACCACCCGAGATCGCCGCAAGGATGCTTTCGGAATAGATTTTGCCGGTGGCGCGATCGACGTCATAATGGCGCATCAGACGCAGACCGGCAGGACCGTCGGCCATGGAGATCGCCGGCAGATCGTATTTGTCTTCAAACTGGCAGCTGGTCTCACCGGCGGCACCGGGCACATAGATCCCGGTCTCGACGAGTTCATCATCTTTCAGGTTGTCCTGACCTTTGGAGATCTCACCCATCAGCATATGGATCAGTTCCTCATCGGTCATTGTTTCTGCGATGGCACGAGCCTTGGCATCGATCGCAAGAGCGGGGTAAACTTTTTTATGTTCTGCCACAGGGGCAAACAGGATCGGAGTCAGACCCTTCTGCTCGGCGACTCTCTGCCAGGCGGCCGTCAGCTTCTCGATGACAGGCTGTGGCGGGACGATCTCGTCCAGCTTTTCATCCAAGGGCAGGATGTGTGTCGTGGATTCTACGATGACTTCCTGCTCGACCTGAAGGATGGCCAGGGTCTTCAGCTGATCGGAAGCGCAGCCGGCGAATAGCCCATACTTGCCCGCTTCGATGATCCATGCGGATCTATCTTCGGAGAAACTCGCAAAATACTTCGCCGGCGCTTCGATCTTCAGACATTCGCTTTCGCCCGGAGCAAGAGCTTTCGTCTTCGCGAATCCCACCAAACGCTTGAATTCTTTCTGCAGCGCTGTCTGCGGACAGGCAGCATACATCTGGACGACTTCTTTTCCGGTATAGGTATCGCCCGTGTTGGTCACCGTAACACTAAGCGTCACTTTTTCGGGACTGACTTCGATCTTTTCTTCCGACAGAGCGAAAGTAGTGTAGGAGAGACCGAAACCAAAGGGGAAGACCGGCTTTACACCAAAGCTGTCGAAGTAACGATAGCCGACATAGATCCCATCTTCGTAAGGTTCATGATCGGTATCACCATCGTTATGGCTGAATTTCTCAGAACTCGGGAAGTCCTCATACTTCTGGCTCCAGGTCGTCGTCAGCTTGCCGGAGGGTGTCACTTTGCCTGTGAGGATGTCCGCTACGGCATTGCCGGCTTCCATACCGCCCTGAGATACGTACAGAATGCCGCGGATGGAAGCATTGGCGAGGATCTCCGACAGGTCGATCTGGCCGCCGGTATTGATCAGCACCACCAGGTTCTGATTCAGCCCGGAGAGCAGGGCCAGTTCTTCTTTTTCCTGATCGCTGAGCAGGTAGTCGCCAGGCGCGAAGAAACGGTCCCGACCTTCGCCGGCGATCCGGCTCAGTACGTAGATGACGACATCGGCAGCGGAGGCTTCTTCGGCGATGATGGGATTATAATCTCCTTCGACGAAAGGATCCTCCCGCATGATCCGGAAGAAGGACATGCCGCTGTCCGCCTGGATGTGGCTCATTTTCTCTACGATGCGGTCCCGCCAGGCATATTGATCCGCGGTACGCCTTTCTGGCGCGGCTAAAGCCTTTTCTCTGTTGATGATCCGGATGCCGGCCTGGTCCAACCCTTGCTGGATGCTGACGACTTCACGCTCGTTTACATCGCCGGAACCGGTCCCGCCTTTGATCATGTGGCTGACACCATTGCCATAGATGGCTACGGACCGATCCGCCGCCAGGGGCAGGATCCCGTCATTTTTCATCAATACCATGCCTTCCGCGGCAGCTGCCCGTGAAATGCTGCGATTCTTGAGTTCGCGAGGGGTGACATCCTGCGTCGTGGTTCCACTGTAGGATCTGACTCTTCGTTGCATTGTGATTCTCCTTTTCTTTTATATGGAAAGCTGACAGCTTTCGGTGGCATGTTCAGGTACTTCAGATCTTTCCGGTGAGGGCCAGGATGATCAGGATGCAGGTGATGATCAGCGCTGCGGAGATCAGCACGACACCAGGGCGGATCTTATGTGGAGCGGCATTCTCTTTGGTGACAGCCGCAGAAGGTGCTACCAGACCGGCTTTGCGCAGAGTGATGACCAGTGGCTTATACAGCAGCATGACGAAGGCCGCGTTCAGTACACCCTTGAGCAGATTGAAGGGCAGAAAGACGGTGGGCAGCATCGGCGCGACGGCTTCTCTGGGATAGCCCATGTAGATGGGAGTCAGGATATAATTCCATAACAGCATGACGATGACCATGCTCACGATACCGCATACCAGGCCGATGACCGCACCTTTCAGTGTGTGGTTTTTCTTGTAGATGTAGGCGGCCATGCAGGCGAAGGAGCAGGTGGAGACCAGGTTCATCACGGCGCCGATCCATCCGGTTTCGCTGACAGTGACCATCTCTACCAGAGATACGACCAAAGATACCAGAAACGCAGAGACCGGTCCGAACATGAAGCCGGCGATGGTGATCGCTACATCTTTGGGCTCATACTTGAGCGGAGGCATGGCGAAGACGGGGATCCGGATCACCAGCATCAACAGATAGGCCAGTGCCGCGATCATCGCCAATGTCACCATAGTTTTTGTTGTGTTGTTTCGCATAATAGAAACCTCCTGAAAAAATGGATTGGGTTTCTAGAGCAATGAAAATGTCCGGAAAAGACTTCCGGACGTGGTAAGCAAAAGCGGTCAGAAAAGATGGCGCGCTTCTTCTCCCATCCAGACTATACTGTCGGTTCCGGAATCGCACCGGATCAACCTTGAAGGCTCGCGGACTGTACCGCCGGTCGGGGATCGCACCCTGCCCTGAAGAAACTCTTGAAATATCATACTGCAGGGGCGGATGTCTGTCAATATGATGCTTGCCTTTTTTTACAAGGTATGGTATACTATATCAGTCTGAAATCAAAATCATGTATTGCGACGAAGACGCCCTTTGCAGATGTCAGCTTCTTGCGGTACCGGATCTTTCTGTCCGCTGCCAAAACTAGTGTTATTTTTATGCTGTAAGTGTGTCTTTCCGCGGGTTCTGTTTCAGATCCCGCGGTTTTTTATGTAGAAAGGATCATCATGGAATCAAGAGTCGCCGTCATCGGCATCATTGTGGAAGATCGGTCGCAGGTCGCGCATCTCAACGAGATCCTGCACGAGTATGGCAGATATATCATCGGACGTATGGGCATCCCCTATCGGGAGAAGAAGATCCAGATCATCAGCATCGCGATCGACGCGCCGCAGACCGTGATCAGCGCGGTCTCTGGCAAGATCGGCCGACTGGAAGGGGTCAGTGCTAAAACGGCCTATTCCAACATCGTCAGTGAAACGATCCTTACGGAGCAGGAATATGACTGATCCGACTCGTAAGGTGCGTATGCCGGGCACGCTGCCCATCGGATGGAAGGCGGTCCTGATCGTGCTTCCCCTGGTCACGGCCTTGGTCGCGCTCAGTATCGGGCGGTATGCGATCCCCATCCGGGACGTGGCGGGCTCGATCTTCGGCCATCTGCGCGGCGTGGAAGTGTTGTCTTCCAAGGACGCGTTGGTCCTTTGGAACATCCGTATGCCGCGGATCCTGCTGGCGCTTTTAGCCGGTGCCGGCCTGTCCTTGAGCGGTCTGGCATTCCAGAGCCTTTTCGCGAATCCGCTGGCAACGCCGGATACTTTGGGCGTGGCTTCCGG
>JAILDJ010000228.1 GCA_024689505.1 Clostridiales bacterium | reverse complement strand
ACTCTCATCTTCAACACAATAAATCATAAGGAAACCTCCTCTGCAGCTTTCAACATACCTTTGAATTGTAAGTCCTGTAATCTCTATATTGTAAAATCGGAGTAAAGTCGATAATTTCCCGCTCTGTAACATATTGTCCAACACCGGCGCATCTCTTTCTGACCGATGCCACAGATGGAGGTATCGGTCGTTTTATCTTCCAACGATAACCTTTCTTCAGTCTTATGCCATCGGGGGTCTTAGGGGCGAGCAGCCCCTTTCAAGCGGTCTTCATATGGACAATTGGCAAATTGTACGTATGAAGGCGTTGCTTGTTAGTTAGGACAATGCCATTTATTACCATGCACCGTACGTAGTCGAGTTGGAACTGCGGGCAGTTTCTGCCATAATTCCAGTTTGACATCGTCGGTGCTTTTTTATGTCAAAAAAGCCTCTTGGTGGATGCTCTTCTCAATCCCACCGGTGTGGACAATTTGTCCATACCGTTTTTTTATCAGAAAGATTGTATTTCAAATGGTTCACCAAAATATAGAAATAGCTTTGCTGAAGTCTTTTTTACTGTTTCATGATTTTATTCTTGAAAAGTGTCAAAAAACTGAATAAAATTCGCGTTTTCGTGATCTGGTAATTAGAGGGGTATTTTAGTTAGCGGGTACTGTGGATTGCGGAAATAGTTCCCCATTAATAGTAAAGCGGTTATTCTTCCTCCATGTACTTTGACTATTGGATATGAAATACAGACATAAGAAGAAAGAAACCCACTGCAAAAAATGACGGCAGTATGTTTCCTGCTGGCTTTCTTTTTCGCCACGATAAATGACTACATTCAACATAAGGAGGTGATGCAGACTATGGCTGAACGACGTATGTTTTCAAAAGCAATTATATCCAGTGATGAATTTATGGATCTGCCGCTTGAATCACAGGCTCTGTATTTCCATTTGGCCATACAGGCCGATGATGACGGTATGATCAACAATGCCCGGAGAATCGTTCGAATGATTGGCTTAGGAGAAAAAGATCTGCAAATACTGATCGATACAAAGTTCTTAATCGCTTTTGATTCCGGGATCATCGCGATTCGGCACTGGAAGATCCACAATTGGATTCGCGGAGACCGGTATAAACCGACTCGATATCAAAACGAATTAGCCCAACTGGTACAGGATTCCAACAAGGCTTACCTTTCTGACATACCAGATGACATACCAAGTGACATACCAGGTGGCAACCAAGTGACATACCAGTGGTATACCAAGGATAGGATAGAAGAGGAAAGTAAAGATAAGATTAGGGGAGATAAAGACAGGATAGATACTCCTTCGGAGGCAGTGTGCATATCTCCCCCTTCCTCGCTGGAGAAGGATTTCCAGGTGTTCTGGAATCGTTATCCAAGAAAGTATGACAAACCTGATGCTTTCACAGCTTTTGGGGATGCTTTGAATTCCGGGACCGAATTCTCTACGATCATGGAAGGCTTGAATCGTTATCTGCTGTATCTGCAGTTGGAGAAGATCGATTCTCGATATATCAAGTATCCGGCGACCTGGTTAAGAAAACAGTGCTGGCTGGATGAATACACAATGACACGGGAGATTACAACAAAAGACTTAGAGCCCTTTGTCGATATCCGTCAGTTTTTACCGAAAGGAGGATTCCAATGAATGAACGAGAGTTTACGGAAGCCATGATTTATCTTGGCGCATGTACCAACACAACCTATACCAAAGAACAAATTGCAGCCTGGTATGGTCACTTTGCTCCGTTTCCCAGAGAAGCGTTTATAAAAGCCATCCAAAGGCACTGCACGGTGTCGCGGTTTCCGCCGGCTATCGCAGAACTGAAAAAGCAATTATTGAAGCTGCAATACCCTGTACTTGATCTATCAGCAGAGATGGAATGGGAAAGTGTATGCCGTGCTATTCAGAAACATGGACGTAATCAGATCCCGGAAGCCGAAAAGATGCTGCATCCATTTACACTAAAAATAGTAAAGATGATCGGAGGATTGTCTTCCATATGTCTGTCAACAGATCAGATGAGTCTTCGACATCATTTTATACAGACATTCAAGGTGATCATGGAACGCTATGGGAATGTTTTAAGCCTTCCGGTTTCCGCCATGAACACACAGGAAAAGAATGAGAAAGAAAAGATCCTGGAAGAGATGATAGATGACATGCCTTCTCTGCCGGCATTTCCTTGACAAAACAGGGTTCCTTCATAGACAGTTGCGGTAGTGGATCCTAATACCCTATAAATTCATAGAAAGGAGGCGTCAGCCGACATGCAGCACTATCCTGAATCGACCATACCGGCTGATGCCTCAAAGGGTCGATATCAAAAGAACCATACGATTCCCTTTTCAATAGATTCCTTGTTTAAAACCGCTTTGAATCGTGGTATAATCACGATCGATGATGTTATGAACTCCGCCAAGGAGGACATAATGAAAACGATTCTTGATACTGTACATAAGTTTGCGATCAAACGATTGTCCGATGGCAGGTATTATACCTACATTCCGGATGAGAACAAGCCCGGCGGAAGGAGGCAGGTCCGTAAAAAGTCTCGGGCGGAACTCTATCGTTTCCTGATCGGCTTCTATGGCCTTACAGACGCGGTTCATCCTAAGAAAACATATGAGGAATTGTTTAGTGACTGGGTCGAATACAAGAAGAAATTCATCGGAGCACCAAACTCCAAAAAGGGGCTTTCCGCCTCTACGATCCGGCGGTACCAGAGAGATTATGAGGCTCACATCCGAAACTCTGAGCTTTCCACTACGGATCTCGAAGATGTCACGGCCGTCATGATCGAAGAATTCTTCTTCAAGATCATTAAGGAGCATACTTTGACAGATCAGTGTGCAGGAAATATCTTCGGCTATCTGAACCAATCCTTTGATTACGCTGTGCGTTCCGGGTATCTAGACATGAACCCCATGATCCGAGTCGATCGACAGTTACTGCTGTCCAGATGCGCCGCTCCAAAAGTATCTACGGATGCGGATCACATCTTCACGAAAAACCAATTGATGGAATTGAAGCAAGAGCTTAGGCGGCACGAGGCTGCCTTCCCGGGATTCATGCCGGACTATGCTATTGAGCTTGCCTTGCTGACCGGTATGCGGATCGGTGAACTGGCTGCCCTGCAATGGAGCTCGATCGATGATCTCTACATCCACATTGATTATTCGGAACATCGTCTGGACTACGCGGATCGCCCCAGCGAAATCGTGATCGGCGAACCGAAGAACCGCAAACACAGAAGTATACCGCTGACTGTCGAAATGCGAAGGCTGTTTGAGAGAATCCGGGAAACCGGGAATCAAAGTGAAGAAGGCTTCGTCTTTGCCGATAAAAGCGGCAATCGGTGCACAGCCCGCTCTATCGGCTGTGCCATGAATCGAAGATCGAAGGCCATCGACATTGAACACGGATCGATTCACAGAATCCGGAGAACGGTTTCTTCAATACTGAATCAGACATTGCCGCAGAAGGATGTCGCTGAGCTGCTTGGACATACCGAACGGGTCAATGAAATGCACTACCATTTCTCTACAGCCGATATGAAAGAAAAGCAGTCTGCATTGAATACTTTGTCTGATCAGATGAACGGAATTACTGTAATTAAAGCCGGCTGAACCGCAAAAATGGGTTGCGCACAATCTTTGTCATCAAAAGTCATCAAATTTTTACGCTTTTCGGAAAAACAAAAATCGCGAGAAACGGCTTAGTTAAGCCGTTTCTCGCAACTTTACAAGAGCGGAGAAGGAGGGATTTGAACCCTCGCGCCGGTTCCCCGACCTACTCCCTTAGCAGGGGAGCCTCTTCGGCCACTTGAGTACTTCTCCAGGACCGTGCTGGGCCTTCTCGTCACGCTGCT
>JAILDJ010000207.1 GCA_024689505.1 Clostridiales bacterium | reverse complement strand
TGCTGCCGGCCACCGTGCCGGGCACCGCTCTGGTCTCCTATCTGAATGCCGGCGCGATCCCGGATCCCGATTTCGATGATGATCAGTTCCAGATCTCCGAGGCCTTCTTTACCGCGGATTTCTGGTACCGCAATACGTTCCCCGTGCCCGCGGACCGAGAAGGACAGAGGGTCTATCTGGACTTTGACGCCATCAACTGGAAGGCGGACATTCTCTTCAATGGTGTTTTCTTAAAGAACGAACTGAAGAACAGAGAGCATTCCATCGAAGGCGCGTTCATCCGCAGCCGTTTTGATGTGACGGATCTGGTGCGGTTCGGGGCGGATAATGGCCTTGCTGTAAAGATCTATAAAAACGAAACACCGGGTCCGGTCACGACGCAGGGACTTGCGGAAGGTCCCGGTCCCAATGGTGGGCCACTGGGTGCTGACAACCCCACGATACACGCGGCGGTAGGCTGGGACTGGCTGCCCACGATCCGTGGCCGCGACATCGGCATCTATGGTGACGTATATCTGCGGTATTCCGGTCCGTTGGAATTGGTGGATCCCTGGATGCAGACGGATCTGGAACTCCTTTCCGAGACATCTTCCAATCCGGCGAAGGACCTGATGG
This sequence comes from Clostridiales bacterium, assembly GCA_024689505.1. Taxonomy (GTDB): domain Bacteria; phylum Bacillota; class Clostridia; order Lachnospirales; family Bianqueaceae; genus RUG159. The sequence continues at coordinate 1,891 of JAILDJ010000207.1, read as the reverse complement.
AGGATGCGCTGGTGATCGAGCCGGGAAAAGATCCGAAAGCTTTTGACGGCTGGCAGGGCCTGCAAGGCGATTCTTTCATCCTGGATCTTGGCGCACCGCATACCTTGGGCTGTGTGACGCTGATCTGGGGCACCGAGGCGGTCGGGGGAGCGGCGGATCTGGAATCTCGCTATCCGGCCGAGTTCCGGCTGGAACGTTCTTTGGATGGACAGATATGGGAGAATTTCGACGCATATCCGGGAGGCCAGGTCGAACTGCGCTTCCTCGGCATGCGTGACGCAGCGCCGCATAAGGGCAATGACGTGTTGGATGGTCACTCGATCTCCGATAGCGTGCAAGGTGCAGATGCTAAGGTCGAGATCGATCTGAGCTTCATCGGCCGCGGGATCATCGAGCAAAGCATCTTCCAACCACAGAGCGGCCGATATATCCGTTTTACCGTGCTCAAACAGCGCACTTTGGGTGACAAAGAGGTGGACACCCGGGTCCGAGAGATCCGCATCTATGAGCAGAGTCCGGAAGAGATCGAGCAGGGGATGAAGCATGACTTCGTGCTGGATACGTCCAAAGCGCAGCTGACCATGTGCACTGAGGTGCGCAACCGCGGCAGCGAAGTGCAGGAAGCGGACTTGACCGTGACGGTGGAACCTGGGAGCCTGAGGGAAACGATCCGTGTGCAGGTCGGACCCGGACGGGTGCAGTCCTTGCAGATCCCCATGCTTCTTAAGGATCCGAAACTTTGGTGGCCGAACACTTATGGCGCACAGTTCCTGTATACTTGCACGGCAGAGCTGAAGGTCGGTGGAGCCGTAAGCGATGCGAAGACATGGAAGTTCGGCGTCCGTCGGTTCGATTATCCAATCGACGGCGGCCTGCTGACGTTGTACTGCAACGGTGTCCGCATCGTGTGCAAAGGCGGCAACTGGGGCCTGGATGACGGCCTCAAGCGCGACACGCGCCGTGTGTATTTCGACAAGGTACGGCTGCACGCAGAAGAGAACATGAATATGATCCGCAACTGGGTGGGCATGACAGGCCATCCTGCGTTCTATGAAGCCTGTGATCAGTACGGTATCCTGATCTGGGACGATTTCTGGCTGGCCAATCCCTTCGACGGGCCGGAACCGAACGACAACGATCTCTTCCTGGAGAACGCGGCGGACAAGATCCGCGCGGTGCGGGGACACGCAGCCCTGGCTTTGTATTGCGGCCGCAACGAGGGCAATCCGAACGACGTCCTGAACGCTGGTCTGCAGCAGCTGACGGATGCTCTGGACGGTGCGCATCTGTATGTGCCCCATTCCGCGGATGCTCCGGTGGGCAGCGGCGGAGGCTATGCATTGGCGGCACCGGGCGGAGATAAAGGTATCAAACAGTACTTTGCTGACGTTTCTTCCACCGTCATCCGCAGTGAGCGTGGAGTGCCCAACGTGCCGGAACTGAGCAGTCTGAAACGGTTCCTGAAGCCGGAAAACCTTTGGCCGATCAGTGAAAGCTGGGCGTTGCATGACTGGACCTATCATTCCAATGGGCCGGCCAATACTTACATGCAGGCGGTGGAGACCTATCTGGGCGGCGGCCTGGAAGTGCCGGTGGACCATATCAACCCCTTCGACCAGAATGCGGGAGACATGATCCTGGCCTACAAAAAAGAATTGTATGAGATGATCCGCGAGAGCGCGAAGCTTTGGACCGTGGAAGACTTTTCTCGTGCTGCCCAGATGATCAATTACGACAACCATCGGGGCATGTTCGAGGCACTGGCTTCACGCCGCGCCGGCGGACTCCTCATGTGGATGAGCCAGTCCTCCTGGCCGTCCTTCATGTGGCAGACCTACGATTTCTATCTGGATGTCAATGGCGGTTATTTTGGCTGCAAAGCCGGTAACCA
>JAILDJ010000200.1 GCA_024689505.1 Clostridiales bacterium | reverse complement strand
AGGCCCGCCAGTGAGATCACCGCCGTGGCCACACCTTTGTTTTTCAGCTTCAGACTGATCTTGGCCACGACCCAGCCCAACAAGCAGGACAGCACCAGCACGACTAACGAGATCAGCAGGAACATGATGACACCGCTGATGATCACGCCCACACCGGCTCTCGTTTTGATCCAATATACCAACAATGAAGGAATGTAAACGGCAGCCGTATACATCATTCCCAGCAGCAGCACGTTCAGGATGCGGGATGCCAGGATCACGGACACCGGGATCGGCATGGCCAGCAGCTGATCATTGTCCTTGGCCAGGTACAGGCTGTTGAACGTGCTGAACGCACCGCCGAAAGTACCCAGGAAAATAGCCATCATCCCCATCAGGGTGAAGAACAGCCAGCCCACACCGGCATCCACCAGGGGACCGCAGACTTCTCCTGCCAGCATGAAGAAGGTACCGCCTATGACACCTGCCAGCAGCAGGATAAAGAACAGCATAAAGCCGATCGTTCCGGCTTTGGAACGCGCTGTGTTCGTCTTCGCGTTATAGTAATAGGAACGGAAGACCTCCTGCATCTGCTTTTTCAAAAGAACCTTAAGCATCATTCCGCCTCCAGTTCCAGGAACACCTCTTCCAGAGAATCATCGCCCTTGACTTCTTCCATGGTGCCGGAGCGGATCAGACGCCCTTGCTTGATGATGGCGACCTTGTCACATAGTTTTTCGGCAACTTCCAGCACATGCGTCGAGAAGAAAATGGCACCGCCCGCATTACAGACTTCACGCATCATTTCACGCACCAGATGAGAAGCTTTCGGATCCAGACCGACGAACGGCTCGTCCATGACGATCAGCTTAGGCTCGTGCAGCCAGGCGCTGATAATGGCCAGCTTCTGCTTCATGCCATGAGAATACGCTGCGATCGGCTGTGCCAGACTGTTTGTCAGTTCAAAACGCCCCGCATATTCCCTGATGCGCGCTTCCCGATCTTCCTTCGAAACTCCGAAGATATCCGCGACGAAATTCAGATATTTGATGCCGGTCATATAATCGTACAGGTCCGGATTATCCGGAATATAGGCCAGCATACGCTTGCAGGCCAGCGGATCCTCCTTGACAGAAATGCCGCCAATACGGATCTCGCCCGCGTCAAAGTCCTGGATGCCCACGACCGACCGCAGCGTCGTCGTCTTGCCGGCACCGTTATGACCGATGAAGCCGTAGATCTCGCCCGGCGCGATGTGCAGGCTCAGATCATCCACAGCTTTGATCTCTCCGAAAGTTTTGGTCAGATGTTCAATAGAAAGCATGGTAAGGAAACACTCCTTTCGATCCTTTGGATTTTCAACATGGTCGATTATAGCACAGCACCCTCATCTCTTCAACGCCGTGGGATGATTTTCAAAATTCAGGGATATTTTGCCATGTTTTCTATTGACTTTTATGCCTATAAATAGTATAACTGTAACTGCTGTGTAAGTTTAGCAAAAATTGATTTTAAGTTTAGAATTAAACACACCAACGTAAGGAAGTATCACTTATGGATGCTGAACACATTACTTCGGATATCGGTCGTAAGATCCGTGATCTCCGCAAACAAAACGGACTGACGCAGCAGGAACTGGCCGATCGTACCGAATTGACCAAAGGCTTTATATCCCAGCTGGAGAACGGCCAAGTCTCCCCTTCGGTCGTCACCTTGTTCGATCTGATCGAATGCCTGGGCACGACGCCGGCGGACTTCTTCCGCGGCAGCAGCCAGGAACCGATCGTTTTTGCCGAAAAGGACTCTTTCGAGAAGGTCGATGACGAGGGCAATATCACCCGCTGGCTGGTGCCGTCGGCACAAAGCAACCAGATGGAACCGCTCCTGGTCCAGATCATGCCCCACACTTCTCTGCCGATGGATGAACCGCACAACGGCGAAGAATTCGGTTATGTATTATCCGGCCGCATCTACCTCTACCGTGACGACAAACGTTTCGAGGTCAAAGCCGGCGAAAGCTTCTATTATGAAGCTGACAAGACGCACCGGATCGAGAATCCGGGCAACCGTCCGGCCCGTTTTTTATGGGTCAGTACACCGCCTACATTTTAATGAGGAGACATACACGCAATGGAAACTGTACACGACAACATTATTGAACTGAAGCACATTTCCAGGATTTTTGATGGCTTTGCAGCACTGTCGGATTTCAATCTGGAAGTCAAACGCGGAGAATTCGTGACGTTCCTCGGCCCGTCCGGCTGCGGCAAGACCACGACCCTGCGCATGATCGCCGGTTTTGACATGCCTACGGAAGGTGTCATCCTGCTCAATGGCAAGGATATCTCCAAGCTGCCGCCGAACCAGCGCCCGATCAACACGGTCTTTCAGCGCTACGCCCTGTTCCCTCACATGAACATCTTCGATAACATTTCTTTCGGCCTGAAGCAGAAGAAGCTGCCTAAGGAAGAGATCAAAAAAAAGGTCAAGAAGGTGCTGGAACTAGTGGATCTGGAAGGTTTTGAGAAGCGTTCTGTCTCCACACTGTCCGGCGGTCAGCAGCAGCGTGTCGCCATCGCCCGTGCACTGGTCAACGAGCCGGAGATCCTCCTTCTGGATGAGCCCCTCGGCGCTTTGGACCTGAAGATGCGCAAGGAAATGCAGATCGAGCTGAAAAACATGCATGATCAGCTGGGCATCACCTTCATCTATGTCACGCACGACCAGGAAGAAGCCTTGACCATGTCCGACAAGATCGTCGTCATGTCCAAGGGCAGGATCCAGCAGATCGGCACACCGGAAGAGATCTACAACGAGCCGCAGAACGCGTTCGTCGCCGACTTCATCGGCGAAAGCAACATCTTCAATGGCATCATGACCGGACAGATGAAGGCCCGCTTCGCCGGCGGACAGTTCCAGTGCGTCGATGATGTGCCGGAAGGCACTCAGATCACCGCGGTCATCCGGCCGGAGGATATCACCATCACCACACCGGCGGAAGGACAGATCCGCGGCCGCGTCACTTCTGTCATCTTCAAGGGCATCCACTATGAGATCACAGTACAGTCCGGACGGTATGAGCTGGTGATCCAGTCCACACGTTCCGCCACGGTCGGCGATCTTGTCGGCATGCTGGTCGAACCGGACGGCATCCACATCATGATCGCGGAAGACCACACCAACATCTTCCCGGTCGATATCAACCGTGACCACAAATTGGAGTTCAACGGCAAACGTCTGCGCACCAGCCTGACGCAGCTGATCAAGGGCTCGACCCGTAATGAGGACCGTATGCTGGTCGATGAAAACGGCGAACTGCTGGATCCGGATAAGATCCACATCCTTGCCGCCATCGAACCCATGGACATCCGCATGACCGACGATGTCGATGCTGAGGAAGTGCTGGTCGAAGGTACCATCAGCAATCTGATCTACAAGGGCGACCATTACAGCTACGTCATCAATACCGAACTGGGCCAGGACTTCATCGTCGACGATGAGTACCTCTGGAACCTGGGCGATGCGATCGGCCTGATCATGCCGATCGAGAAGATCCGTTTCTCCGTGAAGAAGTAAGAGGAGGCCTGCCGCATGAAATTTTCCAGAAAAACGCTGGGCATCCCCTATGCCCTCTTCCTCCTGCTTTTCGTGGTGATCCCGCTGGTGGTCCTGTTCTACTATGCATTCACCAATGGGCAGGGACAGTTCACTCTTCACAACCTGATCGGGTTCTTCACAGATCCGAACACGCTCGGAACCCTGTTCTACAGCTTTTTGATCGCCATCTGCACGACTTTGGTATGCCTGCTGATCGCCTATCCGGTCGCTTATATCCTGGCTACCAGCAAACTGAAGAATAAGTCAGTGATCATCATGGTCTTCGTCATGCCCATGTGGATCAACTTCTCCCTGCGCATCACTGCCCTGAAAGAGATCCTGACAGTGATCGAAGGCAATCTCGCATATCACCCGTTTTTGAATTCGGTCATAGGTATGACCTATGATTTCCTGCCGTTCATGATCCTGCCGATCTACAACACGATCGTCAAACTGGATCCTTCTCTGATCGAGGCTGCAAGAGATCTTGGCGCGGATGAGCGCCGGGCTTTCCTGCGCGTCACCCTGCCCCTCTCCGTTCCCGGCATCGTCAGCGGCATTTCCATGGTGTTCCTGCCGGCCATGACCAACTACGTGGTCCTGGATATGCTGTATAACAGCACCTATATCATGGGCAGTCTGATCGGCAGCTACTTCTCCGCCTATAACTGGCACGGCGGATCGATGATCGCGTTGGTCCTGCTGGGCATCATCTGCGTATTCACCCTGCTGATGGGTGGACAGAATGAAGGAGACGCAAGAACAGGAGGTGCATTACTGTGATGAAAAAAGTGATCCGACCCCTGGTCCCCATTTTGACACTGCTCTTCTTATACGCTCCGATCCTGATCCTGGCTTTCTTCAGCTTCACCGATGCCACGCAGATCGGTTCGATCCGTGGCTTTACGCTGAAGAATTATGTCACGTTGTTCACCACAGAAGAACTGCGGGACATGATCGTCGGCACGCTGTTGCTGGCTCTGGGATCCGCGCTGATCGCCACGATCCTGGGGACACTTGGCGCGATCGGTTCCTTCTATTCCAAGAAACGCACCGCTTCTGCCATCACCACCGTCAACCAGATCCCTGTGATCAACGCCGACGTGGTGACCGGTTTCTCGATCTGCATCCTGCTGGTCGTCGTATTCGGCATCAGCAAGGATACATATATCCCTCTGGTCATCGGTCATGTAACATTGGCGGCGCCGTTCGTCTATCTGTCCGTAGTTCCCAAACTCAAACAGATGGATTCCAGTTTGTATGAGGCAGCGCTGGATCTTGGTGCAACACCTGCGGTCGCCCTGTTCCGCATAGTCATCCCTCAGATCCTTTCCGGTGTGATCTCCGGTTTCTCGCTGGCCGTCACCCTGTCTCTGGATGATTACTTTATCGCGACCTATACCAAACCTGCTACCTTTGACACCATCAGCACCTACGTCGTCAATGCGACCAAAGGTTCCCAGACCACGATCAAGACAGCCCTCTGGGCTTTGTCTACCGTGATCTTCCTGATCGTCATCCTCCTCGTTCTCTCCATGAACTTACGGAGCCGCAAGGCTTCAGGGAAGGAGGCCGCATGATGAGAAGAGTCATTGCGATCGTCATCGCTGTGCTTTTGGTCGTCGCACTGTTCTTAGGTGCACTTCAACCGCTCCTTGCGGAAGAGGATACCGTTGTCCTGCGCATCTGCAACTGGGAAGAATATATCGACCTGGGTGACTGGGGCGAGGATGAAGTGATCGATCTGGACAGCGGCGACATCTTCGGCGAGAATTCCCTGGTGGATGATTTCGAAGACTGGTACTACGAAACCTACGGCAAACGCGTCCGCGTGGAGTATTCCACCTTCGGTACCAACGAGGACCTGTACAACATGCTGACGCTGGGCGACGTCTACGACCTGGTCTGCCCGTCTGAATACATGATCATGAAGCTGATGGCCGAGGATCGTGTCGCACCGTTGTCTGAAGAATTCTTCGATACGTCCAACGAACTGAATTATTACATCAACGGTGTCTCCCCCTATATCCGCCGCATCTTTGAGACCCATGACATCAACGGAGTCTCCTGGGACAAATGCGCCGCCGGTTACATGTGGGGCATCACCGGATTCGTCTATAATCCTGACGTCGTTTCTGAAGAAGAAGCTTCCACCTGGAGACTGATGGAGAACCGGGATTTCTACCGGCAGATCACTGTCAAGGACAACGTTCGTGACACATACTTTGCCGCCGTCGGTGCTTTGAAGCACGATCTTCTGACTTCCTCTGAGTTTTGTGCCGACCCGAATTATACCATGAACCTGCAGGACGAGATGAACGATGTCTCGCAGGGAATGATCGACGAAGCGCAGGATTACCTGCAGGGGATCAAGGATAACCTCTATTCTTTTGAAACTGACTCCGGCAAGGCTGATATGATCACCGGCAAAGTCGTGGCCAACTATCAGTGGTCAGGCGACGCCGTCTATACCATGGATCAGGCGGAAGAGGATGATTACTATCTGAACTTCGCCGTGCCTGTAGAATCCACCAACATCTACTTCGATGGCTGGATCATGCTCAAGAGCGGCATCAGTGAGGATCCTGATAAACAGCAGGCCGCAGAAGCCTGGATCAACTTCGTTTCCCGTCCGGACAACGCCGTCCGCAACATGTACTACATCGGTTATACCTCCACGATCTCCGGCGGTGAGGATTCCCGCATCTTTGAGTATCTGGACTGGATGTATGGTGCAGAGGAAGATGAAGAGGACGTCGTAGACTATCCTCTGGGCTATTTCTTCACGGAAGACGGTGATGATACCGACTATACTTTGACAGTCCCTGCAGAACAGCTGAAACGCCAGCTTGGCGCACAGTACCCCTCTGAAGAGATCATCCGCCGCGCTTCCATCATGATCTACTTCAACGCTGAGCAAAGCGAAGTGATCAACCGCATGTGGATCCGCGTACGATGCTTCAACATCAAGAACGTACCGATCCCGGTCTGGATCGTACTGGTAGCACTGGTCGCAGGCGCTGTAGCGCTGCTGCTCAGAAGCAGAAAACTGAAGCAAGAGATCTGACACACACATATATAGAAGGGTCTTGGGATATGCAGTCCCCGCTAAACGCGCAAGCGCAAATAGCGCTCGCGCAATACGCGGGATCCTGCAT
>JAILDJ010000169.1 GCA_024689505.1 Clostridiales bacterium | reverse complement strand
AAGATTTTCCCACATTGGACCGGCCGGCAAATGCGATCTGGGGCAGACCGGTCTCAGGGAACTTGCTGGTGATCCCGCAGACATGCTGCAGTTCGGCCTTACGTATAACCATCATTATGCCGTCTCACCCGAACGTTTGATCTTTGACGCCCGGCGGGTCCGGTGCGGAACCGGCTTCCGTTCGCCCCGGATGATCTCCGGCTCTGCTTCGCCCAGCACCGCTTCTTTTGTGATCCGGCAGGATGTGATCGTGGTATCGGACGGTGTCTCAAACATGACATCCGTCATGGTCTTTTCCATAATGGACCGCAGTCCCCTTGCACCGGTCTTCAGCCCGATCGCGCGGGAAGCCATGGCCTGCAGCGCCTCTTCATCGAAGCTGAGCTCTACGCCGTCCAGCTCCAGCAGCTTGGTATACTGCCGGATCAGGGAGTTTTTCGGCTCTTTCAGGATGCGGACGAGCGCCGCTTCATCCAGTCCGTCCAGCGTGACCACGATCGGCACACGGCCGACGAATTCGGGGATCAACCCGTATTTGACCAGGTCTTCCGGCATGACTTCTTTGAGCACCTTGCCGACCTCTGCCTCGGAGCGCACACCCAGATCCGCGTCAAAGCCGATCGATTTTGTATCTTTCCGGCGTTCGATGATCGCTTCGAGCCCCTCGAAGGCTCCGCCGCAGATGAACAGGATATTGGTCGTGTCAATCTGCAGGAATTCCTGGTGAGGATGCTTGCGGCCGCCCTGCGGCGGTACGCTGGCGACGGTACCTTCCAGCATTTTGAGCAGTGCCTGCTGCACGCCTTCGCCGGAAACGTCCCGGGTAATCGACGGATTCTCGGATTTCCGCGTGATCTTGTCGATCTCGTCTATATAGATGATGCCGCGCTGGGCACGTTCGATATCGTAATCGGCGGCCTGGATCAGTTTCAGCAGAATGTTTTCCACATCCTCGCCGACATAGCCGGCTTCGGTCAGGGTCGTGGCGTCTGCGATGGCAAAGGGCACGTTGAGCATGCGGGCCAGCGTCTGGGCCAGCAGTGTCTTGCCGCAGCCCGTGGGCCCCAGCATCAGGATATTGCTCTTCTGCAGTTCGACATCGGAGGTCTCCGCTGCCATGATCCGCTTATAGTGGTTGTATACGGCAACGGCCAGGATCTTCTTGGCTTCGTCCTGTCCGATCACATACTGGTGCAGGAAATCCCGGATCTCCACCGGTTTCATAAGGTGGATATCCCCTTTAGCCCCGGCCTGGTTTTCCGCCAGTTCTTCTTCGATGATCTCGGAACAGATTCCGATGCAGTCATCGCAGATATAGGCGTTGCCCGGCCCGGCGATCAGTTTGCGCACCTGGTCTTCGGTTCTCCCGCAGAAAGAACAGCGTACTTTCGGTTCATTGGGTTTGTTTGCCATAATTTTCTTTCCTGTGTGCTAAAGAGATTGCCGCAATGCGGCAATCTCCCTGTATTTTCAGCGACTCGTTATCACTTTGTCTATAATGCCGTAGGCAGCAGCTTCCTCTGCTGTCATGAAATTGTCGCGCTCCGTATCCAGCTGGACTTTGTCCAGAGGCTGGCCGGTATTCTCCGCGAGGATCCGATTCAGACGTTCCCTCGTCTTCAGGATCTGCTCGGCAGCGATCCGGATCTCCGTCTCCTGCCCGCGCGCACCGCCGGAAGGCTGATGGATCATGATCTCGGCATTCGGAAGGGCCATGCGTTTTCCTTTGGCACCGCCGGACAGCAGCAGGGCACCCATGCTGGCCGCCAGGCCGACACAGATCGTCGACACATCGCATTTGATATACTGCATCGTGTCGTAGATGGCCATGCCGGCCGTCACCGATCCGCCGGGACTGTTGATATACAGATGGATGTCCTTGGCCGGATCCTCGGATTCCAGGAACAGCATCTGGGCTACGACCAGATTGGCCGTTATATCATCCACCGGCTCTCCCAGAAAAATGATCCGGTCTTTCAGCAGACGCGAGTAGATGTCGTAACTGCGCTCTCCTCTGCCGGTCTGCTCGATCACATAAGGGATCAGAGGCATGGTTTATTCCTCCCCGTTTTCTTCTGCCGGCTCTTCCGGCTCATCGACTTCCACCGCCGCGTCGGCGATCAGATCCAGTGCCTTGCGGGCTGCCAGGTCTTTGCGGAAGTTTTCGCGTTCTTCATCGGTCATGACTTCTTTCATCTTGTCGGCGTCGATGCCATAGGATTTGGCCATCTCTTCGACCTCGGCCAGGATCTCTTCCTCGGTCACTTCGATGCCCTCGGCCTTGGCGATCTCATCCAGCACCAGCTCGTTGCGGATCTGGATCTCCGCCTGCGGCTTGACCTGCTCACGCATCATCTCGGCATTGGAACCGGTATACTGCATGTACTGCTCCAGGTTCATGCCCTGTGCGGCCAGCTGACGGGCGAAGTTGTTGACCATGTCAACGGCGCGGGTCTCCAGCATCGGTGCCGGGATCTCGATCTTGGCGGCACGTGCCGCACGGGACAGGGCGTTGTCACGGCGGCTCTGCTTCGCGGCGTTTTCCTTACGCTGCTGCAGCTGCTTTCTCAGATCTTCCTTGTACTCATCGATCGTATCGAATTCCGACACATCCTGCGCGAACTCATCGTTCAGCTCCGGCAGCTCTGTCCGGCTGATCTTGATCACGTTGCAGGTGAACACGGCTTCTTTGCCCTTCAGTTCTTCGGCATGATAATCTTCCGGGAACGTGACATGGACTTCTTTGGTCTCGCCGGCCTTGACGCCGACCAGCTGCTCTTCGAAGCCGGGGATAAAGGTACCGGAACCCAGTGTCAGGTTGGCGCCCTGTGCGCTGCCGCCTTCAAAAGCTTCTCCGTCGATCGTGCCCTTATAATCCATGGTCACGGTATCGCCGTTCTGGGCAGCTTCGTCATCGATCGTGATCTGACGGCCGTTCTTTTCCTGCTCTTTCCGCAGTTCTTTTTCCAGCTCCTCGTCGGATACGCTCACGTCGTTACGCGGCACTTCCAGGCCCTTATAATTGCCGAGTTTGACTTCCGGGCGCAGGGCTACCAGCGCGGTGAAGATAAAGGGTTTGCCTTTTTCTACCTGCGTGACTTCGATTTCCGGAGAGGATGTGATATCCAGGCCGCTTTCCTTGGCGCCTTCTTCATAGGCATCGGGAAGTACGATATTGGCTGCGTCTTCATAGAAAATGCCCGGGCCGTACATTTTTTCGACCATCTGGCGCGGCACCTTGCCCTTCCGGAATCCGGGGATGCTGATGCTGTTTTTCTGCTGCATATACGCTTTCTGCATAGCCTTTTC
>JAILDJ010000145.1 GCA_024689505.1 Clostridiales bacterium | reverse complement strand
GGCTGGACCCCCATGCAGATGCCCATGATCATCATGGTGATCAGCATGCCGGCTTTACCGGCCACACCGTGGGCGGCAACCGCATTATTGCCGAAAGAAACCAGCATCCGATTGGAGAAAACGGAAGAAAGGCTCATCAGCAGCGTACCCGCCGCCATGGGGATGCCATAGCCCAGGATCTTCCAGGAACTCAGTTTCAGGTCCTTCAAAGAAGAAGAGAAAAACGGGTTTTTACGGACTTCCCGCACCATAGCGACGAAACTGATCGCATTACCGATCACGGTCGCATAGGCAGCGCCGCGGATGCCCATTCCCAAACCGGAGATCAGGATCGGATCAAGGATGATATTGGCCACGGTCCCGAGCATCATTGCCACTACGGCACCTTTGCTTTCACCATCCGCACGCAGGGTATTGCCCAGCGCACCGCTCGCGATGGAGACCGGTGCTCCGATAGCCAGGATCCGCAGGTAATCCGCTGTGAACCCGGCTGTTTCCGCGTTCGCACCCAGCAGACCTACGATCGGCTTCATTCCTACCAGGATCACGGCGCCGACTAATACGCCGGTAAGAAGTCCGCTCCACAGCACGAAGGAAGCATACTGCTTTCCTTTCTGTGTATCCCCACGGCCAAGCGCCATGGAAACTGCGGTGCAGCCGCCAAAGCCGATCAGCGTGTTAAAGGCCGAAATGATAGAAAAGATGGGCGCCGCCAGCGAGATCGCTGCGACCTGCATGTAGGAGCCGCTGCGGCCCATGAAGAACACGTCCGCCATGTTGTACAGCACCTGGACCAGCATGATCAAGATCATCGGAAGGCTCATGGAGCAGAGCAGCTTCCATACCGGCGCCTCCTTGAGCATTTTTTCGTTTTTCATATGTATTCCTCCAGTTATGTTTATTATTCCAACACTTGTTTTGTTTTTGCACTTATAGTATAATGCTTATAAAGCATGTTGACAACCATCAATATCACAATATGTGTTGGATTAATAAGGAAAAGAGTCTTTCATATGAATACCAAAAACAATCAACTGTCCCGCTCCACCGATGAGAAGATCATCCGCGAGGTGCATCGGCAGATCGAAGAACACCACAGACCGATCTCCCGAATCACCGTCCGTTCTGTCTGCGAAGCTGTAAACATCAACCGATCCACTTTCTACGCACATTATCGGGACGTCTACGATGTCGTCGAGAAGGTAGAACATCGGATGAGTGAGATGCTCACAACGTCGCTTCTGGATACGCTCGACCAGACCGGTTCTATCACGAAATTGTTCGAGCAGGTGTTCCGCTTCGTGAAAGAATACCGCCAGTTTTACCAGCTCTATTTCCATGAGATGCACCAATCCGGCATCATCGGCATCGCATGGGATATGCTGAGCGAACGCACCGCGCACCTGGATTACCACCAGTTCGGTTTCGAAAACGAGCAGGAAATGACGTATGCTGGCGCTTTCTTTGTCCACGGCCTTACAGCGATCCTGCAGCTCTGGCTGGACAACGGCTGTGTTGAATCCCCGGAAGAACTGGTCCAGATCCTGATCCGCCAGTATTCTCTTTTGCCAGAGGGTCTTTCCTGATTCTGATTCTGCGGAGCTCTGCTTCTTTATGTGCGCATGGCCTGCAGGATTCGGTGTTTGCTTTGGTCTACATGTACGCACGACCTGCAGGATTCGGCATTTGCTTTGGTCTACATGTACGCACGACCTGCAGGATTCGGTGTCTGTTTTGTTCTACATGTACGCATGACCTGCAGAATATGATCTTGCTCGATTTCTGCAGGCATTAAAATCTTTATCTCCACGAAAAAGCAGGGTTTTCTCCATACGATTTGGAGAAAACCCTGCTTTAATGATTTTAATTATCACTTTATAGGCAATCGTACCTGTAGGATCTATCAAAACTTAGATTTGGCAGGTTCAGTGTACATGTAGAATAAAAGAACTCAAGAGATCTGCGGGTATGGTGCTTGTATGCCCTGTGTCTCTTCTGATCCTGCAGGCATGCTTACAGTATCTCATCGATCGTCCGGAGCTCATCCTGCGTGAATTCCAGGTTATCCAGCGCTTTGACGTTTTCGATGATCTGCTGCGGACGGCTGGCGCCGATCAAAGCGGTGGTCACCTGCGGCAGGCGCAGGGTCCAGGACAAGGCCATCTGGGCCATCGTCTGGCCGCGTCCCATGGCGATCGCGTTCAACGCACGCACCTTCTCCAGCAGCTCGTCCGTGATATATTCCGGCCGCAGATATCGCGGATCATGGCCGGCGCGGGAATCTGCCGGGATACCGTTCAGATAACGATCCGTCAGGCGGCCGCCGGCCAAAGGACCGAAGGCGATGCAGCCGACGCCTTTCTCCTCCAGCACGTCGGTCAGCCCCTGCTCAATGGAACGGTTCAGCATAGAGTAGTTGGGCTGATGGATCAGCAGATGCATGCCCATGGAAGCCAGCGTATCCGCTGCGACACGGGTCTGCTCCGCATTGTAGTTGGAGATGCCGACGTACAAGGCTTTACCGCTCTTGACGATATCATACAAAGCACCCATCGTCTCCTCGATCGGCGTATCCGGATCCGGACGATGATGATAGAAGATATCGAAATAGTCCAAGCCCGTGCGCTTCAGGCTCTGATCGATGCTGGCCATCAGATACTTGCGGCTGCCATGGTCTCCGTACGGACCCGGCCACATGTCGTAACCGGCTTTACTGGAAATGATCAGCTCATCCCGCAGCGGTTTCCAGTCGCGGGCAAAGAGGATGCCGAAGTTGCGTTCCGCCTCACCATAGGGAGGCCCGTAATTGTTAGCGATGTCGAAATGAGTGATCCCGTTGTCGAACGCGGTCCTGAGCAAGTTCTGCTGGGTCTCCAGCGGGGTGATATTTCCGAAATTATGCCACAGGCCTAACGAGATCGCAGGCAGCATCAGACCGCTTTTGCCGCAGCGGCGGTACGGTATCTTCTCATAACGTTTTTCATCTGGGGTATACATTCTTTACTCCTTCCACCAGCCATGATCTCCATGATAGATCATCAGCTTTGTCATGCCGCCGTCGATACATACATTTTCACCGGTGATAAAACCAGCCTTATCCGAACACAGGAACAGTACCATGTGCGCAATGTCCCGTGGGTTCCCGACACGGCCCACCGGCTGCTGGTCTGCGTCCGGTCCTTCATAGACTGTATATTCAGTGTCGATCCATCCCGGCGAGATGGAGTTGACACGGATCTTCGGTCCCAGGCTCACCGCCATAGCGTGCGTCAGCGCCGAGATCCCGCCCTTGGCAGCAGTGTAGCTCTCCGTCTGCGGCTGGCTCATGCGGTCGCGGGACGAAGAGATGTTGATGATGGAGCCTCCTTCCTCGAAGTAGGGCAAGAAGAGCTTCGACAGGTAGAACGGTGCGGTCACTCCGACCGACAGCGCATATTGGAAATCCTCATAACTGCATGTGTCGATCCCCCGCATCAACGGCGGCGTATTATTGATCAGATAGTCAATATGATCTTCACGCTCCATCACGTATTGCACAAAGGCTTCCAGCGTGTTCCGATCTCCCACGTCGCCGACGAACCAATCCCCCTCGTTCTTGTCGATCACGTAGACCGTGACGCCGATCTTGCGGAATTCCTGCGCTACGCATGATCCGATGCCATGGCCGCCGCCGGTGACGACCGCCACCTTATGTTTTACAGCTGCAGGATCCATTGTGCTCCCTCCTGTACGAAGCCCATCTTTTTCAGATACGGTTCATGTCCTTCTGACACGGTACCTGCAAAACGCAGTGTATGGATGCCCTGCGACGGCAGCTGCCCGTACAGATATCTGCCGACGGAGCAGTCCCGGTACGTCGGCGTGGAATAGTCGATGAGGACGTCCAATGCATCGCCCTGCTGCTCGCCCAGCAGGATACCGACCGGAGCCGCGTCCCTGGTCACGATATATGCGGTGCACGCGCTGCTGTGTTCCGGATCGAGCCCCGGAAAATATTTCAGGATATCTTCTTTGTAATGATCCAGGAAATGTTTCAGCATCACGTCTTTCCCTTCGACCTTGACAAGATCGAAGACCTCCTGCTGCTTCTTTGACAGCTTCCATAGGTTGATCAGATTGATCGTGATCAGGCAGGCATTCATCAGCGCCAGCGGCAGCGCGCCGCACAGCACGGCGTATACTCCGGAGATGATGCTGCCGACCGTATTGATCACGCGCAGTTTGACGATCGAAGACATGAGCATGGAGATGACGACCAGCGCCGATCCGATGTATCCGACGATTTCCAATACCATCGTTGTATCCTCCTTGATGACTTATGAGAACAATGACCCCAGGATCAAGAAACCGACCGCCGTCCATGCCATGCGGTTGGGATAGGTCGTACCCCAGCGTGTCTCGCTGATATCCAGCCCTGTCTTCGGATTGATGATCATTGGATATCCCTCTTTGACCAATGCCCGCAGATACCGGAGCGCGATCTCTTTGGCCAGTGCTTCCTTGCCGGCCGCCCGCAGTCCCAAACAGACCAGCAATTGAGCCGGTCCCAGGATCGACCCGGCAGACCAGCACCCGCCATCATGATAATGACTGCTGTCCATGCGCTCCCCGGCCAGACCATAGGGGCTCAGCCACTTGCCCTCTTCCGCCAGCGCCTCCGCCATCGTGTCGATGACTTCCTGTGGCAGCCGGTGTCCCAGGATGAGCGGTACGAAAGCGATCAAAGTACCGGCTTCCACCGGCGTACCGTCTGCCAGACGGGATATGAACTGCTTCCCGTTCCAGAACTCCTTGACCACGATCTCCATCATCGCAGCTGCCCGCCGCTTCCATTCGCGCTCTTCATAGTATTTGCCCAGACGCGAGGCGATCTTCGCCAGATGCTCCATGGCCAGCACCAGATAGGCGGCCAGATCCGGAGACGAAGCGGGCACGCCGTCCTTGAAGAAGGAACAGTCGTCCCACCCGGATTCATCCGCCGAATCGTAAGATGCGATGCCGTCCTGATCGGTGTCGCGGTAGGTCAGCCACCAGTACACGTACTCGGAAAGTCCGATATACAGCCGCAACAGTTCCTTGCGCGGCACGAAGGAGAAGTCTGTGAACTCCTGCAGGAACTCCATGGCCACACCGTAGAACGGCGGCTTGACACCATTGAAGTTCTGCGCCGCATCCGTCAGGATCTCCGGCAGCATACCATACTCATCCTGATACTGGAAAATGCCCAGCATCAGTTCCCATGCGTAGCGCGGATCGCGGTATTGACCCATGGCGTGGTAGCACTGCTGCCAGCTGGACGTGCAGCGATGGACGCCCTTGTTCATGTAAATGATGTCGATATCGTCGATCACCATGATGTGCGACCAGACGATATACGCATTGATGATGCGGGAGACGCGGAATTCCTCCGACATCTGCGGCGCGGTCTCCAGATAGGTGCCGAATTCTTCTTCGATGGAGCAGATGCATTCCGCAAAAGGCGGATAGTGCTTCAAACGCCAGGCATTGGAACGATACATGTGCATCGCCAGATCCACATGACCGGTTGCGTCCGGCAGGAACTTAAGCTCGGTATCTTCCGGCAGACTGGTGATGACGTCGAAGCCGGTCTGTACTTCCATTGAACCGATGACCGGGCAGAACAAAAGCTTCGGTAAGGGTGCCATGGCCACTTCCCAGCTGCCGTCGCCGCGGGATTTGGCGATCTCATGCTGACGGAGCACCGGTCGGAAGACGACCTCCACATGGTCCGCTTCCATCCGCAGGATGCTGCCCTCCTGCAGGCACAGGCGGGCAGAACCGCCTTCATACGTCAGTGTTACGCAGGTCGGCGTTCCTGTTGCCTTGTAGGGGACCGTTTCGCCATCGCGCTCCAGTTCCACCGGAAACAGTCGGCCCCTGCGCGGATGCTGGCCGTTGTCGGTCGCGGCGTACAGCGTGCAGACATACAGCCTGGTCGCATCATTTTCTTCCCAGGCCGCCAGATAACAGAACGTGCCGCGGCGTCCATAACCAAGTCTTGTCAGATCATAAACCGCTTCTTCAAACAAGATGGTGCCTCCCTTTTTGTACTTCTTTGTTATTTTTAGATTATAGTAAACACTTTATATAAAATCAATGGAAAATCCTTTTGCTTTTGTGCATATCGTGGTAAAATGCAGACAACCTTACAAGAAAGGATGATTCAACGATGAAGCAAGCAAAGATCACCATCCATCCGGATTTTACCATCGGCGAGATCTCTCCGCGGCTGTTCGGAGCGTTCCTGGAACCCATCGGTTCCATGGTCAACGGCAGCATGTTCAACCCCAAACATCCTTCCGCGGACGCACAGGGTCTGCGCAGTGATTTCTATAATGCGCTGCATGAGGCGGGCGTCCCCTGCGTGCGGCTGCCCGGCGGCAACTTCGTCTCCGGCTGGCAGTGGAAGGATTCCATCGGCCCGATGCAGGACCGCAAGGCCCATCTGGACATGGCCTGGAACCAGTATATCCCCAACGACGTCGGTCATGATGAGTATCTGCAGTGGGCAGAAAAAGCCGGAACGCAGACCATCTACACGGTAAACCTTGGTACCGGCACCCTGCAGGATGCGGCTGACTGCGTCGAATACACCAATCACGCGGGCGGTACCTACTGGTCCGATCTGCGCCGGAAGAACGGGCACGAGAAGCCCTACGGCGTCAAGACCTGGTGCCTGGGCAACGAGATGGACGGTCCTTGGCAGATTGCTTCCTGGGAACGGGATCCCCGCGGCTACGGCATCCTGGCGCACGAGACCTCCAAGGCCATGAAATGGGTCGATCCCAGCATCGAGACCATCGCCTGCGTCTCCTCCTCTCCTTTCCTGAACCACTATCCTGAGTGGGACCGCAAGGTGCTGGAGCAGTGCTATGAAACGGTGGATCTGATCTCTCTGCATCACTATCATTCCGCTCCGCCGGATCGTCCGGAAGCACTTCTGGCTGGCTATCAGGCTTTCGAGAACTATATCAACACCGAGATCGCCCTGTGCGATTATATGAAGACCCATCTGCGTGTCCACAAGACCATGATGCTTTCCTTCGATGAATACGGCGCCATGATCCGCCCACGCGGTACCTCGCATGTGGGCCTGGGCGGCCGCCAGCGGGCTTTGTCCTTCTACCAGTTCGATCCGTCCAAACCGTACGTCCGTCACGATCCGGATGATTGGTCCACCCGCCGTATGCCGCCGTCTTCCGGTGAGATGCTGCGGACCCTCGGCACGATCAGCACGATGCTGGTCCTGCTGCACCACGCCGACCGCGTGAAGATCGGCTGCGCCACCGGCGGTCTGGGGGATTTGGCCCGTACCGACCGCGAGCACGTATGGAAAGGCGCCTCCTATTATCCCTTCCACTGGATGATCCAGAATGCCAAGGGCAAGTCTCTGCAGTGCCTCGTCTCCTGCGACAAATACGACGTGGACGGCTACGCCATCGACGACATGAACCAGTATGAAGGATTCGAAGGCGTCGAGACCATCCAGAC
>JAILDJ010000129.1 GCA_024689505.1 Clostridiales bacterium | reverse complement strand
TTCTTGGAGATGATGTCGACCAGCATCTCGATGATGTGACCCGGCTTCTTGAAGTCCTGACGGACGTCATAGAACCAGTTGCCGATGCAGGTATCGGTCTGCCATACATCCTCCTGGATGCCGGGCAGCTGGGATTTCTCGATGTCCAGGACACCGATCTTGTAGACCTGCGGACGACGGTCTTTCTGGTTGTAGACAGCACGGTTCTCACCATATTTTTCAATGGATTTATTGTACAGATAGGCAACCGCATCAAGACCCGGCTGGAAGGAAGGATCACCAGGCTCGGCACCTTTCTTGGTGTGCGGATCGGACGTTGCGAACGGCAGGCCGCCATCGGAATACAGCAGATCCGGCTCGTACTTGTCGATGATCTCCTTCATGACGCTCAGCCAGTACTCATGATACTTTTCATTCGGCGTATACCAAGGCGTCGTCGGGAAGATATCCGGCGTACCATCGACATGCTCATAGTTGTCGAAGTAGAAATCACGATATTCCGGATCATTGCCATCATAAGGAACCCCGGCATAGGGGCCTTCCTTGTCGGCGCCTTTGTTGACCTTCCACCAGGAGAAGCTGGCGCCCATGTGCTCGGTCAGACCGAAGGGCATGTTGAACTTTTCAGCAGCTGCTTTCCACAGGCCGATGATATCCTTCATCGGGCCGACTTTCGTCGCGCAGAAGCGGTTCAGATCAGAATCGAAATTGAAGAAATGGTCATGATGCATGGCCTGGCCGACGAAATAACGGGCACCGGCCTTATAGTACATCTCCATCAGCTTTTCAGGCTCGAACTTCTCAGCCTTCCACAGCTTGACCAGGTCCTTGTAACCGAATTCTGACGGATGTCCATAATGGCGCAGGTGATACTTGTACTGCGGGCTGCCTTCGATGTACATGTTACGGGCATACCAGTCACCATACATAGGCACACTCTGCGGGCCCCAGTGGCTCCAGATACCGAACTTCGCATCCTGGAACCAATCCGGTACTTCATACTGTCTCAGGGATTCAAACGTAGGCTCGAAATGTGTAGTTTTTGCCATTGCAGTTCTCCTTAATTCAGACTTTTCACTGATTCTCCCTCGACCAGTTCCGCCTGCATGCGGATGATCTGCGGGGTTTGCGGAGCATTTCCTTCGATTCGATCGATCAGAAGTTCCGCGGCCTTATGCGCCAGTTTCTCCATCGGCTGCATGACCATCGTCAGCCGGGGCTTGATGACCCTGGCCAGCGGCAGATTATCAAAGCCGATCATGGAGATCTCTTCCGGGATGCGGATCCCCATTTCGTTGAGGGCCATCATCGCGCCGAAGGTGATCTCATAGTTCGCGCAGAACAAGGCCGTCGGCCTGTGCCAGAGCGACATGATCATCTTCGTGTTCTGATACCCTCCATCGATCGTCATCGGGCCATCGATCATCCATTCCGGCCGGATCGGGATCTTGTGGGCCGCCAGGGTCTCCTGGAAGCCGCGCATACGTTCCCTCATGGTGAACAGACTGCCGGGGCCGTTGATGATCGCGATGTCTTTGTGCCCGTTCCGGATGAATGTTTCCGCTGCCGCGCGGGCTGCATCCACGTTCTCCAGTACGACTGCATCGGTTTCAAAATCCGTAGGAAGACGGTCCAGTACCACCACGGGGACCCCGCGGGTACGGGCTGCTTCCAGATGCTGGCCGCTCTTGTCGTAGGGAATGGTGATGATCCCATCGACCATGCGGCCCAGCAGGAAATCCAGCGCTTCTTTCTCACTGTCCTGGTCCAGCCGGCTGTCGCAGATGATCAGGCCGTAGCCCTGCTGACGCAGAGACTCTTCGACGTCCGCCATCATGCGGGTATTGAAGGTGGAATCCAGTTCAGGGATCAAGCCGCCGATCAAGCGGGAGCGCTTGCTTTTTAAGCTGCGGGCATAGGCGTTGACGTGAAAATCCAGGCGCTGGATCGCTTCCTCGATCGCCTGCCGGTTTTCCGCCCGTACTGCACCGCCGTTGAAGTATTTGGATATGGTGGCCAGAGACAGGCCGGTCAATCGTTGAATGTCCTTATATGTGGCTGCCATCAGGCTTTCCCCACGGAACCACAGACCTTCATTCTTTCCTCGACCAGGGCTTTGACAGCCGCCCTTCCTTCTTTTCCATAGGCCTTCGGATCAAAGGTCTCCGGTTTTTCAGTTAACAGTTTCTGTACCGCGCCGGTATAAGCCTGACGCAGTTCGGTTGCAAAGTTGACCTTGCAGATACCACGGCGGATGCACTCCTGAACGGCCTCATCACTCAGGCCGGAAGCTCCGTGCAGGACCAGCGGTACGTCCACCTTGGCGCGGATCTCGGACAGGCGCTCCACGTTCAGGACCGGCGTCGTTTTGTAAACGCCGTGGGCAGTGCCGATACCGACCGCCAGAGAAGTGACGCCGGTGCGTTCCACGAACTCTTTGGCTTCCAGCGGATCCGTATAAGCATCGCCTTCGGCTTCGACGTCGTCTTCCTTGCCGCCGACCTTGCCCAGTTCACCTTCGCAGGGGATGCCCATGGCCTTGCAGACATCCGCGACTTCTTTCGTCATGCGGATGTTATCTTCAAATTCTTCATGGGAACCATCGATCATGATGGAAGTATAGCCCGCGCGCAGGCACTTCATGGAGATATCGAAATCCTTGCCGTGGTCCAGATGGATGCAAACGGGAACGGACGCCGCCTCAGCAGCCGCCTTGGCATTCGCGAAATACAATTCCGGTGAAGCATACTTCAATGTGGAAGAGGTCGTCTGCAGCATGACGGGGCTGTTCAGTTCTTCTGCCGCCGTCACGACTGCCTGGACCATCTCCATATTTTCTACGTTGAAGGCGCCGACCGCATAGCCGCCCGCCTGCGCCTTCAACAGCATGTCTTTACTGGTCGTCAGCATCAGTTGAATTTCCTTTCATAACCGTTCCAACCCGGAATGGTTCCGTCGACATCCCACAGATCCAGCCAGTCGTTGGCGCCTTCCCACAGGAAGACCTGGCCCTTGATCAGACGGCAGTAGCGTTCTACACCCTTCAGGTCCTCGATCTCCTGGATCGTCAACGGATCTTCCGTCGCGCAGCGCAGGTTGCTGACATACTCGTTGTGATGGATGGAGAACGGGATCGGCACCTGGCCGCGCTGTACCGCCCACTTGATGCAGATGACGGCCGGATGGACGCCATGGGCTTTGGCGATGCGGACGACGGTGGGCTGCTGGATATCGGCCAGATCGTCCGGCGTCATATCGCGGTCCGGACGGGTCGGAGAACCGATGGGGCAGAAACCGACGGGCTGGATGCCGTTGTCGACACAGTACTGATACAGTTCACCCTGCTGGAAGCACGGATGCAGTTCCATCTCGTTGATAGCCGGCTTGATCTTCGCATCACGCAGGATCATGGACAGCTTCGGAATGGTCACGTTGGAGGTACCGATGTGTTTGACGAGACCCTGCTCGACCAGAGATTCCATGGCACGCCAGGTGGCCATGAATTCCTCATGGATGTAGGGACGCGCGTCGGCACTGCGGGAATCTACAGATACGCCCGGTGCATGGTAGTTCGGGAACGGCCAGTGGACCAGATAGCAGTCCAGATATTCCAGCTGCAGATCTTCCAGCGTCTGCTTGCAGGAAGCGATAACATCTTCCGGCGCATGCTTGTCGTTCCAAAGCTTGGACATGACGAAGACTTCTTCACGCGGCAGGCCTTCTTCTTCGAAGACTTTGTGGAAGACTTCTCCGATGTCCTTCTCATTGCCGTAGCAGGCGGCGCAGTCGACGAAACGATAACCGCTGTGGATCGCATCGTAAACGGCGGCAGCGATGTCCTCATTGGAGAAGCGGTCGGACCCGAAAGTACCGATACCGACAGCAGGCATGGTCGCTCCGGTATACAGCGTCTTCTGCGGGACGATCTTCGGATCGACCGCATCCTGGTTCATGATAAATTGTGCCATAATAGGACTCCTTTCTTTTTCCGGACTCTTAGAGTCGGTGCATAAGATCACGGGTCTGCTCGTACAGATCGCGATAGATTTGATAATAGTGCTTATATTGCTCATGCCGGAGCGGATCCGGCGTGTGCGTACGGGTGATGGCCACGTTGCGTTCGACCGCTTCCTGATAGTTCTTGTACAGGCCTGTAGCGATGCCTGCCAGGATGGAAGAACCGAGCGTGGTAGCAGTGTCTGTCGCCGGTACATGGATGACCTTGCCGGTGATGTCGCTCTTGAGCTGCGTCCAGACCAGGCTGTTGGCGGAACCACCCATGGAGTACATGTCACCCACCGGCGCACCGGCCTTTTCCGCGACTTCCAGGTTATGCTGCAGCGAGAAAGCGACGCCTTCCATGACGGAACGATACATGTGGGCACGGGTCTTATCAAAGCCTAAACCAAAGAACACGCCGCGGGCCTTCGCGTCCCAGATCGGAGAGCGTTCACCAGACAGATAAGGCAGGAAGATCAAACCGTCGGATCCCGGCGGGATGGTCTCCGCCAGCTCGCTGACGCGTTCGAATTTGCCGCGGCCTGTCTCTGCCGCCCAGGCTTCTTCTGCCGCGCCGATCTGCTGCACGATCCAGTTGAGGCTCGCACCGCCGCCGGCCGTACCACCCTGCAGGATCCACAGACCAGGCACCACATGATGGCTCATGATGAGGGAAGGATCTCCCTTATAGGACGTGGTGCAGATGCTCATGCCGCCGGCTTGTCCGCCCTGCTCCTGGGTCTGGCCGTCCCGATAGACACCGGCGCCGAGTGTACCGCAGGCAGCGTCCAGGCCACCGGCGATGACCGGCGTGCCTGCAAGAAGACCGGTCAGCTCCGCCGCTTCCGCAGTGACTTCACCAACGATACTGTCGCATTCCACGTTCTTCTCCGGCAGCTTCTCCAGGTCGATGCCCAGAAGATCCGCCAGTTCCTGATCGTAGGTGCCGTCCTTCATGCGCACCACGTGCAAACCATAGCTCATGCAGATGTCCTGCGAGACCTGCCCGGTCAGCCGATATTCGATGAAAGAGTTGCACTGCAGGAATTTATAGGTGTTCCGGTAGATCTCCGGCTTGGTTTCCTTGAACCAGAGGATCTTCGGTGTGGTATAACTGGGTTTGAACGGGTTCTGGCCGGTCTCGAAGCACCGGTCCGCAAGGCCTTCCGCCTCCACGCGGCGGCAGATCTCATCCGCACGGGTATCGATCCAGATAGGGGTCTTGTGCAGAACGTTGCCCTGTGTGTCGATGGGGATGCAGGACCAGCTCTGTCCATCGATCGCGATGCCCGCCACGTCCTCAGGGCAGGCTTTGCTCTCCGCCCACAGACGCTTGAGGCTCTTGCAGACGGCCCTCCACCAGATGTCAGGATCCTGCTCCGCCCATCCGGGATGGGGGTAATCGACCGGATAACTCTCGGTGATGGAAGCGATCAGACCTTCGTCCGCCGAAAACGCTGCCGTCTTCAATCCGGAGGTCCCGATATCGATGCCGATCAGTATATTTTTCATGATTTTCTCCACTTTTCTTCGCAAAAACGAAACGTTTCACTTTTGCTTTGATTATACTGATTTGCACTGTTTCTGTCAACAGGTTTTTAG
>JAILDJ010000276.1 GCA_024689505.1 Clostridiales bacterium | reverse complement strand
GCCATCTCTTCGACGTAGGACAGAACGACGGTCTGGCTGTTGGCCAGTTCTGCGGACTGTGCATCGTCAAATACCAGCGGAGGCAGGCACTGAGACGGATCGGGATCATACGGCTGATAGTTGTTACGGGTATCATAGCTCAGACGATACTCCATGTTGTCCTCATAGGTACCGATCTGATACTGGTTGTAACGATAGGCCTTTGCATCCGGCGTATCGATACGCGGACCATTCGCACGCCATACGACGTTCTGCTCATCGCCCCACATAACGCCATCAGCAAACATCGCCAGCTCGGACGGATCGCCGGTATTCAGGTCGCACGCGTCGGCCGGAACATCGCCTTCACCCGGAGTGATGCGGACGTACTGAGTACCCTCATTACCGAAGACTTTCTTGAAGTTGATCTCACGATCATACTGCTCAACACCCCAGCGGAAAGCTGCTGCGGGGTTGCTGCAGGTGGTGGTGATGATGTAGCAGGTCGGGGTGATCTGGCTGTACGGCATGAAGGTCGCATAACGGCCAGCCGGGCCTTCGATCGGGGAGATCGCTGTATAGTCGCCCCACATCTCAAGAGCGTCACCAGGAACAGCACTCGGAACACCGTTCGGGAAGCAGCCGACCAGGTTGTCGCCAGCTTCATTGGCAGCAACGGTACGGGCCTGGTCATTGTTGATGATCAAGCTCTGGTCATAGTACAGGCCCTGCGTATACAGGGAGTTGAGCCATGCCATAGCATCTCTCCATCCATCCTGCATGTACGCGAGCTGGATCTTGCCATCCTGCAGATAGACGTAGTTGTTGTCAGGTGCAGTGTAAACGAACGGGTCGGTCAGCCAGCCGGAAAGGGCATTGCTGTGCCAGCCGCCTTCGAAGCTCAGCAGCGGGATCTCATCGTTCGCGTCGCCGTTGCCGTTCGCATCCATCTCCTTGAAGGTCTTCAGCAGTGCTTCAAACTCTTCAACAGTGGTCGGAGCTTCTTTGCCGACGTTCTCGAGCCACTTCGTGTTCATCCACATCTTGGAAGAGTTCTCGCAGTGGACGCACTTCTCGATGTAAGGCAGGCAGTAGATGTTGCCGTCGGGCATCGTGATGATGTCCTGCAGACCCGGGACCTGTGCTTCGATGTCCTGGAACATGGTGCTGTACTTGTCGATGTAATCATTCATCGGTACGAAAGCGCCCATGCTGCCATAGACCATCTGCTGGGTCTGGGTGATCGCGCACTGCATGTAGACATCAGGCATATCGCCACTGGACAGGGAAATGTTGACCTTATCGGTAACGCTGTCCTGCGGGATGACGTTCCAATCTACATGGATGTTCGTCTTGTCCTCATACCAAAGGGTGAATTCGTTGGTAGAGAAGTCAGTGACCTGTGTGGTGTTCGGGACCATGACCTTCAGGTTCATCGTGTCCGCAACGATCGGGAATACGTGCTCCGGAGAAACACCATTCTCATCATAGTCACCGGCAGGAGCTTCTTCAGCGGGAGCTTCTTCAGCAGGAGCTTCTTCTGCAGGAGCTTCTTCTTTTTCCGTGTCAGCCTCCGCGGCGGGGGCTGCTTCTTCTTTACTAGTGTCAGCCGGTGCATCCGCTTTCTTGCCGCAGGCAGCCAGGATCATGACACAAGCCAGAAGCAAACACAGAACGACTTGCAGTTTCTTCATGATTTTTTCCTCCTTTTGATTTATCCCTTGACCGAACCGATCATGACGCCCTTGACCAGATATTTCTGAACGAAAGGATATGCGATCAGGATCGGGACGGATGAGACCACAATAAGTGCATACTTCATAATGATCTGCATTTCTTTGCGCCGCAGCATTTCCTGGACGTTACTGCCCGTCATGCTGCTCATGTCGATATCCGTAGAGATCAGGATATCACGCAGGAAGATCTGCAGAGGATACTTCTTCTTGTCGCTGAGATAGAGCATCGCATTGAAATACGTGTTCCAATGGCCGACCGCGTACAGCAGGACCATAACGGCCAGGATCGCTTTGGAGACCGGCAGGACGACGCGCAGCAGGAACGCCCAGTTGGAACATCCATCGATCTGCGCTGCTTCCAGCAGTTCATCCGGGATGGTCGTCTGGAAGTAGGTACGCATGACGATGACATTGTAAACACTGATCAGACCGGGCAGCCACAGCGACCAGGACGTGTTGATCAGGTGCAGGTTTTTGACCAGCAGGTAGTTCGGGATCAGACCGCCGGAGAACATCATGGTGAAGACCAGGATGCGCATGATGAAGGCACGGCCGTGCAGCTGTCTGCGGGACAGCGGATATGCCATCAGCGTAGTGAATATGATATTCAGTAAGGTTCCGACCACCGTGTAATAGATCGTGTTTCGATAACCGATCCAGATGTCCCTGTACTCGAAGACCATCTTGTACGCGTCTATGGTAACGTCTTTGGGCCACAGCAGGACTTTACCGGTCTGCACGGCACGGCCGCCGCTGAAGGAACAAACGACGACGTTGATCAGAGGCAGTAAGATGATCAGGAACGCCAAGGTGGCCAGAACATAGACCAGTACATCGAAGAAACGGTCGATGCCAAGGCTTTTGATATGGTTGGGATTTTTGTTTACCATAGCGATTCCTCCCCGATCCTCTTGGCAAATGTATTCGCCAGGATGATCATGAACATGCCGACCAGGGACTGGAACAGACCGATCGCAGTAGGATACGAGTAGTTGGCGATAGGTGAAGCAATACCTATCTTATATACGTACGTATCGATAACTTCCGATGCCCGCAGGTTCATGTTGTTCTGCATCAGATAGATCTTTTCAAATCCTGTGGACAGCGTGCCGCCCAGACTCATGATCATCAGGATGATGATGGTGGACTTGATGCAGGGCAGATCGATGTGCCAGATGCGCCAGAATTTGGTCGCGCCATCGACGACGGCGGCCTCGTGATAGGTCGGGTCGACACTGGACAGCGTCGCTATGTAGATGATCGCGTTGTATCCGGTATACTGCCATATGCCGGACCAGACGTACAGATGTACGAATTTCTTCGGATCTCCCAGGAAATCGATCTGGCTGGCGCCGAGTTTCTGCAGGATCTGGTTGACTGGACCGGAATCCCATGCCAGGAACTGCAGGATCATGCTGACCATGACCGTCGTGGAAATGAAGTACGGCGCGTACGTCACCGTCTGGACGACCTTCTTATACCTGAGCAGGCCCAGGTAGTTGAGGACCAGCGCCAGGATGATCGGGAAGATCATGCCGGCAAACAGGCCGTAGATACTGATCTTCAATGTATTGCCGACCAGTTTCGGGAGCTCTGTGGAACCAAAAAACTGCTTGAAATACTTGAACCCTACAAACGGGCTTTTGGCCATTCCTTTAAAGACGTTGTAATCACGGAATGCGATCTGCACACCGTACATGGGAACGTATTTGAAAACGATGATATAGACCATCGGCAGGATCAGCATGACGTACAGATCCCAGTCCCGGCGAATCCAGGCTTTACTGGCATTCTTTTGTCTTTTCTTCAAATGCGTACACCTCCCTTTCTTTCTCACATTATATTGTGACCAAGATGATTTGCATACGGACAAATACCCATTTTCGGCATACGATTTTCCTGTTTCCACCTGCACAAAACATACGATTTTCAGAAATTACAAACAATTTTGCCGAATTTGGTTCAGAAAAGCAGTATTTCATGGTATAATATGTCATATTTTACCTTGGAGGCTTTCCATGAAACAGTCTGCCCCTGAACAGAGAAAAAAGAAATTTCTGTTTCGCTTTGTCATCTCATACTATGTGATTCTGCTTATACCGTTTCTTCTTGTCATCTTCTCTCTTCGCACCGCTGAAGGCGTCATCATGCGGCAATCCAACAAGGAAGTCCAGACGGCGTTGGTGCAGGCGAAGAATATCACAGACGCGAACCTGCGGGCGATGCCGTCTTTGGCCATGTCCCTGCGTAAAGATGAAAACGTCCTCAACTTATATGATAAGTGGAAGTGGAACCAGAACCACGTTTTTTCTACGTATAAAGTCAATCATCACATCCCGCAGTACAATGCGGTCACTTCGCTGATCAACAAGATCTTCATTTATTTCGGCAAAAAAACGACCCATCCCCGCTGCCTGGTGATCAATAATGGTTCCGGTATGGTGTATGACGAGACTCGCATGAATCTGACCTTTGACAATACATCGATGACCTATGCGGAACTCAACGAGTATATTTCAGCCCGTGCGATCTCGGAAAGCTATGTATCTATTCCTTCCACGGATCCGGACCAGTTCTCCATCTACTATATGTCGGATCTTATTTCTTATCCGAGTCCGATCAATTCCGCACTGGTCATGGTCCGTCTGGACGATCATTTCCTCAATGATCTGCTCAAGAGCGCGACCTACAGCGACCAAGGCGTCGCTTTCATTCTGGATGAAAACTATCAGATGCTGATCTGCAGGAACGGTGCTTTATTGGAAGAAGACTTTTTAGATCAATTGATCTCAGATCTGCCGGAAGCCGACGAACTGCAATTCATGAAACAAGGGCAGTTGGTCAATCTGATCCGCTCGGAAAGAAACGGTTGGATCTACGGGTCCGTGGTCCCTTCCAAAATGGTGCTGGCCAAAATGCATCAGGTGCGGCGCGTGGTGCTGTCTGCGTTCGCTGCCCTCCTGGGATTGAGTTTCCTGCTGCTGGGCATCCTGACGCGGCGCAACGCCATGCCAATCCGCCGTATCTTCGGAGAATTAGCTGAAGTCTACTCCGAACCCGGCGGTTTTGATTCGATCGATGACTTCCGTTTCATGGAATCCGCGATCTCCGATCTGATCAACCGCAGCAAAGAACAAACCGGTCTGGATGAGACCCGGCTCCAGCTGCTGGATCTGGAAGTTCTGGGGCGTCTATTGCTGACGGGTGAAACCGATACGCCTCTGTTCCGGGAAAGCCTGTCCATGAGCTCCTTGGAACTGGAAGGCCGACGCATGCTCGTCGCCTACGTGCATGCGCACCGCATGGGCCGCTCCGCACCGATCCCAAGCGGAGAACTGATGGAAATGTACCGCATCAGGATGGAAGAGATGTTAGGAGCCAAGCTCTACGACTTCAATATCGATGAGAAGAACCGCGTCTTCCTGATCTCCGGTCCAAGTACCGGCAATGAGTCCGAACTGCTTCCTTCCATTAAGGAAGTGATCAATCAACTGGGCGAGGAGTTTGAGGCGGAGACGCAGTATCATCAGGACTTCTTCCTGTCCGATCCTACGGATGATTATCACAAGGTCAGCCAGTGCTATGCACAGTGCAAAGAGCTGGCCATGCACGTCGTCAAGGATAAGGAGACCTACGCCTATTCCGCTGAGGATCTGCCTGAAAAGCAGCAGATCTTCCACTACTCCCTGAACCAGGAGATCCGGCTCTCCCAGCTGATCCGGTATGGCAGCGAGGCCAAACTGCAAGAACTGATCGATGAGATCCATTATCAGAATTATGAGCTGACAACACTGAACGACGCGATGCAGCAGAGCCTGTTCCAGGCGATCCGCAGCAGCCTGCAGCGGGGTCTGGCAACGTTTTATCATGAAGAGGAGATCCATTCACTGTTCCTGGAGATGCAGGATGTGGAGACCTTTGACGACCTTTCGCGGGTGCTCTTCTCTTTGCAGAAGGCGATGCAGGCACATCTGAGGCAGAACAGTGCCAGGTCCAACCTGGATGAGATCCATCAGCGCATCCTGGATTATATCAACCAGAATTACAACAACGCGGCCTTGAACCAGGCCCTGCTGTGCGAGGAACTTGGCATCGCGGAGCAGATCATGAACCATATGTTCCAGGAAATGGGCACGTCCTTCCACGTATATTTGGAGAACGTGCGGATCGATGCAGCCTGCACCCTGCTGCAGAATCAGGAGGTAACGATCAAGAGCGTGGCCGATCAGGTGGGTTATACAAGCGACGTCAGTTTCCGCCGAGCGTTCAAGCGGGTCCTGGGGATCTCCCCATCCGCTTTTACCAAAGGCCAGGAATAAGCTAAAGGAGGTACCTATGAAGGACATAGCATTCCGTCACAATGCCGGAACGGTCGATCTGGTGTATCTGCAGAACGACAGAGGCCATATGGGTTTTTTGATCGTTCCCGCGGGTCTGGATCTGCCATTTGCAGACAAGAAAGAATTCATCGATCCGCTGGTACAGGTGCATATCCGCGGAGATATGCTGCCCGGCGCCTATATGAACGGTCATTCCTTGAGCGGTTCATTATCCGCCATGCGCTTCAGGTTCGTCTTGCAGGAAGCAGAAGACAACAAGGTCATAACGACGCTGGAGGACGGGCTTGGGCATAAACTGCGCCACATCGTATCCTGGAAGGACGGTTGGGAAGGGATCACCATCTGCAGTGAGTTCATCAATGAAAGCGACGCGCCTGTGGTGTTGGAGGACCTCTCCAGCTTCTGCCTGTCCGGCCTGACTCCTTATGTGGAGGGTGATGCCTGCGGCTGCTTGACCAGGCATGTATTCAGGAGCTTCTGGAGCGCGGAAGGCCGTTTAGTCAGTGATCCGCTGGAACGGTTGAACATGGAACCGTCCTGGTCCCTGCACGGCGTCCGTCTCGAGAAGATCGGGCAGGTGGGCTCCATGCCGGTGCGCGGATATTTCCCCTTCGAAGCGGTGGAAGATACCAAAAACCATGTGGTCTGGGCTGCACAGCTGGCGATCAACAGCACCTGGCAGATGGAACTGCGCCGCAAGGATGAAAGCCTTTCTCTGAATGGCGGCCTGGGGGATTATGACTTCGGCCACTGGGCCAAAGAAGTAAAACCCGGAGAGAGTTTCCTGTCTCCGGAAGCATATCTGACGGTCGTAGCGGGGGACCTGACCGACGCTACACAAGCACTTTTGACGATCCAGAAGAGCCGCAATACGTTGATGCCCGACACACTGCCGCTGCTGTTCAACGAATATTGCACCACCTGGGGCGTACCTTCTGAGGAAAACCTGTCCTCCGTCATCGAAAAACTGCAGGGCAAAGGCTTTGATGGTCTGGTCATCGATGCGGGCTGGTTCCGTGAGGGAGATGCGCTCTGGTTCGAAAACGGTGGTGACTGGAATGTATGTCCGGAACTGTTCCCCAATGGTTTGAAGAGCGTGACCGACCGGATCCATGCGGCCGGCATGCGGGCCGGATTGTGGTTCGAGTGGGAAAATATCGGAGGGAAAGCCCACGTCCGTGAAAAAACAGACTGGATGCTGAAACGAGATGGCTATACGCTGGTAGAAAGCGGCAAGACCTATCTGGATCTTCGCAATCCGGAAGTCATAGCGTACCTGGATCAAAACGTCATCGGGCGGATGCAAGAATGCGGGATCGATTATATCAAAGTGGATTATAACGGGACCATCGGCATCGGCTGCGACGGTGCGGAATCTCTTGGTGAGGGGCTGCGCCAAAACATGGAAGCCACCAAGGATTTCTTCCGCCGTATGCGCGAACAGATCCCCGGTCTGATGATCGAGAACTGCTCCTCCGGCGGCCATCGTCTGGAGCCGTCCATGATGGAAGTGTCCACCATGGCCTCCTTCTCCGATGCGCATGAGTGCCCGGAGATCCCGGTCATCGCGGCTAATCTGCATCACCTGATTCTACCCGGACAGTCTCAGATCTGGGCAGTCATGCGGGGCAGCGACAGTCTCAAGCGGATCACCTATTCTCTGACCGCCGCGATGTTGGGTGTCATGTGTCTGTCCGGAGAGATCTATGACCTGGATGAAGCTCAGCAGGCGCAGGTCGACCTGGGTACCGCGTTTTATAAGAAGGTCTCCCCCATCATCCGGGACGGCCGCAGCCGCATCTACCGCGAAGGCATCGAGAGCTACCGTCACCTGACAGGGTGGCAGGCGGTCTGCCGCACCGCCGACTCCGGCGACAAGATCCTCGTCGTAGCCCACGCCTTCGGACTGGACGCACCTGCTGACATTGTGATCCCCGTGCCTGAAGGATTCCAGGTAGCAGATCAGTATTCAGACGGCACCTGTACTATCACCACGACCGCCGATGGACTTAAGATCACGATTCCAGAAGACTTTACAGGCATCGCGATTCTTCTTGAGAAATAAAAAGCCTGCTACTCGGA
>JAILDJ010000273.1 GCA_024689505.1 Clostridiales bacterium | reverse complement strand
GGTCTGTCCGCAGTCATGGATCTCGAAGCGGCGCACGATATGGGAAACGATGCGTTCTTTCGTCCAGCCTTCATACTGGGCCTGGCAGATGCAGTCACGCTCGGTCTGCGTTCCATCTTTATACTTTTTGTGCAGCCATTTATTATCATTGTTCGGCTGCAGATATTTGCCCAGGGAGATGCCGGAGCACTTGGATTCATATACTTCGCAGTCCTCGATGATCCAGCCTTTGGACCAGTGCGGACCGATCATGCCTTCCTGATATGCGGTCGGCGGTGCCCACTGAGTGGCCGCTTCGCGGACAGTGAACCCGGACAAGGTGATAAAGCCGATGCCCTCTTGGCTCGGGTAGAAGCAGTGTTTGCGCACGCTCAGTTCGACCTCTTCCTGATTCGGATCCAGTCCCTGGAAGTTGGCATAGAGCACGGTAGCATCAGCCGCTTCGTCCTGTTCGGTATACCACGTATAGATGGAGAAATCACGATCCCAGGAGGTTTCGGCTGGCTTAGGATCCAGCACGTCCGCAAGATCCGTTACTTCATACATGGACTTATGGTTGAGATATACATCGCCCAGATGCGCGATAAAGAAGGCGATGAACCAGTCGCCGGAAACAAGTGTCGTATAGGGATTACGGTCCCCCGCAAACAAGCTGTTCGGGACGCAGGCTTTCCACGTCGTTCCTTCATACAGTTCCCACCCGGTCAACGGTTCCGCCCCGGTGATCACCGCGCCCAGCGGTTCCGCAGATCGATATACGA
Source organism: Clostridiales bacterium (assembly GCA_024689505.1). Taxonomy (GTDB): domain Bacteria; phylum Bacillota; class Clostridia; order Lachnospirales; family Bianqueaceae; genus RUG159. Next base: position 3,446 of record JAILDJ010000273.1, on the reverse strand, counting down.
TGCGGGCATCCTCCGTACCTGCGCAAGCCGGATCTACCCATTCCCGGTAGATACCCGGCATAACGATGACTTCATCTCCCGGACGAGCGATCGCCGCCGCTTCCGAAATGGTCCGGAACGGTGCTTCCTGCAAACCATTGCCAAAGGTCACTGCATTCTGATCCACATAGTATTTCATAAACCTTGTACCCCTTTCTGAAGGTTGTATTGCTTCCATCATATCTTATGTGACTGCATTTGTCCAAGCTTATTTCCATCGTTCGTATTGTTTTTTCATGTAGGCTGCGATATCCATGTCGTACGCCGCGTCCAGCGCACCTTTCGCCCGGATCTCCTCACAGGATCCGCACGCGATGATCCGTCCGTCCTTCAAAACCACCAATGTATCCGCCATTGCCAGCGCCAGATTGACGTCATGATACACGCCGATCAGTGTATGACCAGGCTCCCTGCTCCAGTTGTCCAGATACTCCATCATATCAGACTGCACCTTCAGATCCAGGTGGTTCGTCGGTTCATCCAGCAAGATGACCGGCGTCTCCTGCGCCAGTGTACGCGCCAGGAACACGCGTTGAAGCTGGCCTCCGGACAAGGCCCCGATCGGATGATCAGCTTGATCCGAAAGGCCTGTAATTGCAAGGCACTCATCTACTTTCGTTCGATCTTCCTGCGACGCGGCGCGACCGGGCTTGATGCGCACATAGCGACCCAGCAGCACCGTCTCCCGCACGGTATAGGAGAAATAGGTCTCCGAGACCTGCATCATCATGGCAAGACAGGAGGCGATCTCCCGGCGCTTCATGTTTTTCAGTTCATTGCTGCCCAAAAGGACCTGTCCTTCATACGGCAGCATGCCGGTCATCGTGCGCAGCAATGTCGTCTTGCCGGAACCGTTAGCTCCCAGGATGGCGATGCGGCTGCCTTCCGGGATCATCAGGTCGATGTCCCGCAATACAGGCACATAGGTGGATCCACGGCCATATCCCGCACTTACGTTGTTCAGTCGGATATCCATCAACTCACCTCCTGATTCTGCCCAGGAAATCGCCGCAGGCGATTTGTCATGTGCCTCATGCATATTCTTTGAACAGTTTTGTGATGGCACATGTTTAACCTCGCTTTCTGAAAAACAACCACAGAAAGAACGGAGCACCGACTAACGCTGTGACAGCACCAATGGCGATCTCCCGCGGGGAAATGATCGTTCGCGCGATGGTGTCCGCCAGCGCCATAAAGGAGCCGCCATACAGGAAGGACAATGGCAGCACGGTTTTATGCGAAGCCCCATAGACCCTGCGGATCGCGTGCGGCACGATCAGGTCCACGAAGCCGATGGTCCCGGAGAAACAGACCGCTGTGCCGGTCAAAAGAGAGGCTACGAGCAGCAGGATCCGTTTTACAGACCCGGTGGAAACGCCGATGGCCATGGACTGCTCATCTCCGAAGGAAAGAATGTCCAGTTCCCGGTGAAAGGCTATGAGCGCCAGCGTCCCGATCAGACTGACCGGCGCGAGGATCTCCACGTGGAACCAGCGTCTGCCGGAGAAGGAACCCATCTGCCACATGAGGATCCGCTGCAGGTACTCATGGTTCAAGGACTCCACCAGGATCAGCAAGGCGTTGACAAACAACGAAAAGACCATGCCGAACAAGACAATGGTCGTGCTTTTCACGTTATGATCCAGGCGGCTGGAGATGGCGATGACGGTCAGCACCGTCAGCAATCCAAACACAAAACCGCTGACAGGCAGCATCAAAGAGCCCCAGAAAGGGATCTGTCCAAACAGAGTCAGTGCCAAGGCCGCACCTAAAGAGGCCCCGGAAGAAACCCCCAGCGTATAGGAAGACGCCAGCGGATTCTGCAGGACCGACTGCATCACAGCGCCGCTCACAGACAGTGCACCGCCCACGAAAAAGGCCATGAGCACCCGCGGCAGGCGGATCGACCAAAGGATCGAGACCTGGGATGGGTTGATCCGTTCCGGGATACCCACCCCAAACAACTTGTGCAGCAGGACCCGGTACGCGTCCCCCATGCTGATGGACGCGCTGCCGATCCCGTAGGCACATAAAACAACTGCAAGGCTGATCATGCAACCGATGATCAGCCTTGTACCGTATCCATGCTTATAAGACAGCATGAAACCTCCTTATCAAATCAGGCTGCCAGATCTTCGGCAGTTGCGAAAGGATCCGCAAGATCTCCGAAAGTCTCCGGATACGCGATCTTTGCGATCTCCACCAGAGCGCTTACCACATGTTGGTTCGGACGGTTCAGTGCATCGGAGTTGACCAACAGATACACCTCGCCGTTCTTGACGGCCTGTACGTTCTCCCAGCCCTCCAGGCTCAGCAGGATATTGACGACGTCCGGGGTATACAGGTCGGTCGTCACGATCAGCTGCGGGTCCATCTCGATGCAGGCTTCCTCGGTCAGGCCGACCCAGGAGTCCTCGTTTTTCGTAACGCTTTCCAGCCCGGCGATGGACAGGATCTCGTCGATATATGTGTTTTTACCAGCGGAATAGATGGTCGGATACTCAGCCGTCGGTGTGGACATTTCATACAGGACCGTCTTCTTGTCCTGGATGCCCTCGGCCTGTTTCTTGATCTCTTCGACCGTTTTGTTCATATCGTCCACGATGGCCTGGGCTTTGTCCGCGGCGCCGACACAGGTGCCGATGAACTTCAGGTCTTCCCCGATCTCGGCGATGGACGTGCTGCTGGGGATGTCCGCGACGCAGACACCGGATTCCCGCAAGGAGGCGAAAACGTCCTCGCCGCCGGCCTGACTCATACCGGTCGTAAAGACGATATCCGGAGCCAGGGAGGCGATGGCCTCGTTGTCCGGCGCCATCATATCGAAGACGGCGACGTCCTCCTTCAATGATGCAGCGTAACTAAACTGAGAGTACGTGTCGATACCTACGATCTTGTCCCCCAGACCCAGATCGATCAGGAATTCGGTGGTCGAGGGTGCTAAAGACACGATGCTCTTGACTTCCGCAGGTACGGTGATATCGTTGCCGCTGCGGTCTTTCGTCGGCAGTTCTGTGCTCGCAGCACTGCCGCTCTTGGAACTGTCCTTGCTGCAGCCGCTGATCATGGAAACGACCATCATCGCCGCCAGCAGAAGGACCAGTACTTTGTTCTTCATTCTTCTGCTCCTTTCTGTAGATTTTCTTCGTCAGGAAGGGCTTTATGCACAAAAATAAAGCACCTTCTCTGATCGCGAAGAAGAAGCCAAAGCGTACGGCGGCAGGTATCTGACTTAAGGTCTGTAGATCATGGGGTGATCGCGCTCCGGTCCAAGAAGCACTTCCTTCCATGCAGACCTCTTACAGTAGCGGCACTGTCGGAGACTTGCACTCCCGTTCCCTATTAAGGCGGCTGGGCGGACCCACCTAGCCGGCACCGTCATACGTGTAGATTTATACCATATTTCA
>JAILDJ010000203.1 GCA_024689505.1 Clostridiales bacterium | reverse complement strand
GGGTGGTGACCCATCGGGGACTCGAACCCCGGACACCTTGATTAAAAGTCAAGTGCTCTACCACCTGAGCTAATGGGTCAGAATGGCTGGGGTGGCAGGGATCGAACCTACGAATGAGGGAGTCAAAGTCCCTTGCCTTACCGCTTGGCTACACCCCAACATCATACCCTGGATGGGGGAAAGTGGGGTGGGTGGTGGGACTCGAACCCACGACCTCCAGAGCCACAATCTGGCGCTCTAACCAACTGAACTACGGGCACCACAGGGAATGAATTAGTTTAACCTCAGGCATTCTGCCGGAGAAACGTGCCTGCAGGGATTCGAACCCCGGACACGCGGCTTAGAAGGCCGCTGCTCTATCCTACTGAGCTACAGGCACATGCAAAGCGGGTGAAGGGTCCTCTGGCCCAAAAATCTGGCCTGGATGTTTTACCCGCTTGACTCGGGGTGACAGGACTTGAACCTGCGGCCTCTTGATCCCAAATCAAGCACTCTAGCCAAACTGAGCTACACCCCGTCTTTTCGGAACGAAACGAAGCGCTGGTAGACACGTCGACGATTATTATATAATATGACCCCGTTTCTGTCAAGTGTTTTTTTGTTGGTCGATCCAAGGTTTTGAGCGTCTTTTTATTGATAAAATAACGAAATCATGATAGACTTTGAAGCAAATATGACTCTATAGAAGGAGGATCCGTATGATACCTTCCAACCTCAATAACTACATGTTCAACGAGAACGATTTCTTCAATGAAGATTTCGTCGTGACCGATCCGGAAAAGCACGAGTTGGTCAAGAAACTGGCCCGTCTCATCACCGATGACATCGGGATCCGTCGGGAGGCGGACATCACGCCGCAGCATCCGGATTACTGGATCCTGGATCGTCTGCTGACCAAGGAACAGGTCCGCTTCATGCTCACCTTCAAGAAGAAGAGGACCGTCAAGCTGGTGCCGGAGGAAATGGCTGAGCGCAATCCCGGTATGACCGCCGAAGAATGCGAGAAAATGGCGTTCGATATCTGCGAGATCGGCCTCATGGAGTTCGACCGCGAGCGTGAGGATCATCGCCGCCAGTATTTCATCCCCAAGTGGGTCGTCGGTTCCGGCGAGTACATGATGATGACCTCCCGCATCCTGGCAAAACATCCGGAGATCGCCACATTCTTCAACTATGCCTCCAGCGTGCCGGTGGGCAAAGTCGCACGCTTCGTACCTCCAGGGGGCGGCGGATTGGGCATGCACGTCATCCCGGTCGAGAAAGCGATCGAGCACGAGAGCAAGTCGGTCAGCGTGGAGCATCTCTCTCACTGGCTGAAGAAGTATGATAAGTACTGTGTGGACGTCTGCGCCTGCCGCAGACAGCAGGCCATGCGCGGCGAAGGCGTCGGCGACATCGAGGGCTACATGTGTCTTGCTGTCGGCGATATGGCCGAGTACTTGGTCGAGACCCACAAGGACGCGCACTATATCACCTATGACGAGGTCATGGAGATCCTGGAACGCGCTGAAGAAAAGGGCTTCGTGCACCAGATCACCAATCTGGACGGTGAGGACAAGATCGTCGGCATCTGCAACTGCTCCGCCGGTACCTGCGATGCCATCCGTACCTCGCAACTGTTCAATACGCCGAACATGTCCGCCTCCGCGTATCGCGCGCACGTCGAGACCGAGAAGTGCGTCGCCTGCGGCAAGTGCGTGGAAGTATGTCCTGTCGGCGCGGCCAAGCTGGGCCAGAAACTCTGTCTGAAGGATGGTTCTACCATCACCTATCCGAAGACCGAACTGCCGGATGCTCAGAAATGGGGGCCGGACAAGTGGAACAAGAACTATCGTGAAGATGCCAAGATCAACGTGTATGAGACCGGTACTTCCCCATGTAAGACCGCATGTCCCGCGCATCTGGCGGTCCAGGGCTATGTGAAGATGGCCGCAGAAGGCCGCTACATGGATGCTCTGAAACTCATCAAGCAGGACAACCCGCTGCCCGCGGTCTGCGGTGCCATCTGCAACCGTCGCTGCGAGGACCGCTGCACCCGCGGTCTGGTCGACCAGCCGGTCGCGATCGATGAGATCAAAAAATTCATCGCGGCGCAGGAGCTGGAAGCTGACAAGCGCTATATCCCCAAGTGCTACAACGACGTGGGAGAACAGTGGGACGACTATAAGATCGCCGTCATCGGTGCTGGTCCTGCTGGTTTGTCCGCCGCGTACTATCTGCGCACGAAGGGCTATCCTGTTACCATCTTCGAGAAGGAAGATCAGCCCGGCGGCATGCTGACCTACGGTATCCCCACCTTCCGTCTGGAGAAGAAAGTCATCGATGCCGAGATCGACGTCATCAAAGCGATGGGTGCCGAGATCCGCTGCGGTATTGAAGTCGGCAAGGATGTTACCTTCGACGATCTGCGCGCGGAAGGCTACAAGGCTTTCTTCGTGGCCATCGGTATGCAAGCCGGCCGCAAAGCCGGTATCCCCGGCGAAGAGCTGGCATGGTCCGGTGTGGACTTCCTGCGTGAAGCCAACAAGACCCAGGCGCAGCTGCTCTCCGGCAAGACCGTAGTCATCGGCGGCGGCAATGTGGCCATGGATGTGGCCCGCACTGCTCTGCGCGCCGGTGCTGAGACCGTAGAAATGTATTGTCTGGAAGGTCCGGATGAAATGCCGGCCGCCAAGGATGAGATCAAAGATGCCAAAGAAGAAGGCATCATCATCAAGAACTGCTGGGGCCCGAAGGAGATCCTGTCTGAAGATGGCAAGATCACCGGCATCGTGCTGAAGCAGTGCACCCAGGTCTATGACAAAGATGGCAGGTTCGCTCCGATCTACGATGAGGACGAGACCAAGACCGTCGCCTGCGACTCGGTGCTCCTGTCCATCGGCCAGGCGGCCGTCTGGGGCGACCTGCTCAAGGGCACCAAGGTCGAGACCCGGCCGAACGGTACCGCCGTCGCGGATCCTGTCACCCTGCAGACCGCTGAGCCGGACATCTTCGTCGGCGGCGATATCTTCCATGGTGCACGCTTCGCCATCGACGCCATCGCGGATGGACGCGAAGGTATGGTCTCCATCAACCGCTTCGTCCATGATGGACAGAGCCTGACCATCGGCCGCGATCTGCGTGAGTTCATCGAGCTCGACCGTGATGATATCCAGGTCGAATCCTATGACACCGCCAGCCGTCAGGTACCGGGTATGCAGCCAGGCAACGCCGCCAGAAGCTACAATGATCTCCGCCTGCCGCTTACGGAGGAACAGGTCAAGATCGAAGCCAGCCGCTGCCTGTGCTGCGGCGCGACAGTGGTCGATACCAACCGCTGCATCGGCTGCGGTCTGTGCACCACCCGCTGCGAGTTCGACGCCATCCACCTGAGCCGTGACATCCCGGAAGCTTCCCGCATGTATACAGCCGAGAATGGCAAGGTCAAGGCGATCCTGCCCAACATCGTCAAGCGCGGTGTGAAGATCCTGATCAACAAAAACAAATAAACCAACAAAAAACGGAGGATGCTTCAGGCGTCCTCCGCTTCTATTTCTTTGATGATGCATTCATTCCCTGTGACCAGGAAGGTCCTTTCACTGCCGCAGTACGGGCATGTCCGGCCATACTGGACGGTCTCATACTCCTGCTTGCAGTCTTCGCAGAACGTCACGGCCGGAATGGTCTCCAGTTTCAATATGGAATCCTTAAGCAGCGGATGCTTCCGCTTGAAGTAGTCCCAGCACTCGACGAAATAATCCGTCATGATGCCGGAGACCTCGCCGATCTTCAGCGTTACGGAACCGATCTTCGTCAGATGGTTCTCCTCTGCCAGTTCATCCAGCGTCTTGGCCACGTGTGTCACGATGCTCAGCTCATGCATAGGCTGCTCCTTTAGGAAACGAAAGCCCCGACGGTTCTTACACGATCGGGGCTTTTTGTGTTTGAAAGATTACTTCACAGTGATCTTCGTTACGTGCGGCTGCGGGCCTTCGTACCAGTACAGGTAACCCTCGACGTCGATGGTCTTGCCGGCTTCCAGAGCCTCGGCTGCCTTGTAGACGTCGGTGTCCTTACCGGTCAGATAAGACTCCAGCGTGAAGCTGTAGGTACCCATGTTAGCGGATACATCAAAGTAGATGTCGTCGCCCTGAACACCGGAGTTGTCCCAGTTGTACCAGAACGCAGCGCCGTCTTCCTTGGCTTCTACGGTAACGCCTTTAACAACGATCTTCTGGTTCTGATACTTGATCAGTTCGTCAGAACCCAGCTTGTCGGTCACGTCAACAGCCTCGGCGACCCACTTGCCATCCTCGATCTCGATGGTCGCGCCTTCTGCGATCTCGACTTCGCCGGACCACTCGGCCTTGTAACCGGTGACCTTGATCTTCTGGCCTTCGCCCAGCTTGTTGTAGTCAGCTTCGGAGATGTAGGCATTGTAGATGAAGTATGCGCCATCGCCATCCTGCGTGTACAGAGTAGCTTTGCCCTGGCCATTGTCTTCCCACCAGCCCTGCTTCGCCTGTACGTAAGTCTCGATCACGACTTCGGAATCCAGCGCAGCAGCATCGTACTCAGCATAGGTCATAACGCCTTCGGACTTCTTGGTCGGATCCTCCTTGCTGCCGCCCTTGCCGGAGCAGGCAGTCATGGACAGAGCCAGGACCAGGACCAAAGCGAATGCTAAAATCTTCTTCATTTTTGTTCCTCCCAACAGTTTGTGCACTCTTTTTGTGCCAACAGATATATTATACCTAAACCCCGCAGAAATCAAGATTTTTTCACTCGTTTCTTTTTTAACCATTCATAGAGGCTGTAGGCGCCGATCAATACCCAGGCACAAACCAAAGCAGCGATCAGCTTGACGGCCGTTGACGGCAGCTTCCCAAGGCTGTCCCCCTCGACCTTGGACTGCCTGGTCTGCAGCTGATCCAGTCGGTACAGGGACGTCGTATCCTTGTACAGTTTCTCAAAATACGCATCGTCCACCGTCTCCTTACGACGCACCGATTTCGCTGTACTTTCGATGAGCTGGCCGGCCGCGTCCCGCAGCGAGGTGGAGCCGTTGAAGACCGGAGTGACGAACGTGTCCCCCGTATGATCGATCAGCAGCTGTGTCGCCGCCAGCTTGACTTCATATTGATCCGGATCGCTGAGGTATTCCTGGTACTGAGGATTCTGCTGGGCCTTAAGTGTGACCGGGACATAGCCTTCGGTACCGGCATAGGCGATCTGCACATCATCGGACAAAAGATACTGGGTGAACAGCCAGGAGGCCAGGACTTCCTGCGGATCCGCCTTGTTGAAGATGCAGATCGAAGGACCCTGCGAGATCATCTTCGGATGCTCCGGATCATACTGTGGGACAGGCCGCACCGCGGTCTCGAACTTCACATATTTGTCCGGAGCGATGTCCGACAGCGGCGCCTCGGAGCCCATCCAGGTAGAGCCGGCGGTCGAATCCACCGCGAAGACACACTGCCCCGCATTCAGGAAGTTCGCCGGATAACTGGAGATCTTGAACGTGGAAAATGCACCGTTCTTGACATGCTCCGCCACCGTCTCCAGGATCTTACGGGTCTCATCGTTGAAGATCAGGACTTCTCCTTCTGCCGTGGAATAACCCGCATTCAGTTGCTTGAGCATCTGGATCATCATATTGTCGGTGGACTTGTAGATGAACGGGATCATGACGTTCTGGCCGTTCAGTTTGTAAGTGCCATCCGCATTCTTCTCCGCCGCCTTGTCCGCGACTTCCCAGATGAAATCCCAGGTCACGATATCCGGCAGTTCATAGCCCAGCTGCTCCACATAATCCTTATTGATGTACAAAGCTTCCGTGGAGCGCATGTAAGGCACTGCATAGTGTACGCCATCTCCGTTGAAGGCACATTCCTCCAGGAATTCCGGCACCATCTCATCCAGCATCGGGCCTTCATACTTTAACTCCGCTCCGCCCAGGCCGTACTTCTCGTTCGTGAAAAGCTCGTCCAGAGGCACGACCACGTTGCTGCCCGTCATATAGGTGGCGATGTGATCCGGATAGGTGATGCACACGTTCGGCGTGGTCTGTGTAGCGATATTGGTGATGACGTCGTTATAGATCTTGCCATAGTCGGTGTACAGACGCATGTTCACATGGACATTCGGATACATCGACTCAAAGTCCCGTATGGCTTTTTCATAGATCTGGGTCTGGGTCTTGTTGGTATCGTTCTTGGCCCAGAAGGTGATCTCATATTCCTTGGAAGTGTCAAAGGATTCCGGGATGACAAAGGCCGCCGTGCCGCGGGACCCATGGCACCCGGACAGCAGGCCTGTCGCCATGAGAAGCACCAGAATAAAAGCAAATATCTTTTTCATCCCTTGGTACCTCCTCTGGAAACACCGGCCATGATCTTCTTGTGGAAGATCAGGAAGAGGACGATCAGCGGGATGGATATGACCACGACCGCCGCCATCATTGCCGGGATGTTCTCACGGCCGAAACCATTCTCACGGATCTCCTGGATCCCGTTGGACACCAGGAAATATGCCTCATCATCCGTGATCAATCGCGGCCAGACGTACGAGTTCCAGCACTCGATGACCTTCAGGATGATGACCGTGATGATGGTAGGCCGGCAGATGGGGATCATGACCTTGAGCAGGTATTTCATATCCGAGGTGCCGTCCACTTTAGCCGCCTTGTACAGTTCTTCCGGGATACCCTCGAAGTTCTCCTTCAGCAGGTAGATGTAGAAGATGGACGTGATCGACGGCAGGATCAGACCCCAGAAGGTATTGCGCATCCCCCAGTCCGTGATGGTCACGAAATTCGTGATGATGACCAGTTCGTTCGGGATCATCATCAAGGACAGGAACAGCGCGAACACGATGTTCTTCCCTTTGAACTGCAGTCTGGCAAACGCGAAGGCTGCCAAAGTGATGACGACCAGCATGACAGCCGTCGTGACTACCGTAAAGAACGCGGTGTTCAGAAAATACCGACCCAGCGAGACGGTGGTGAACGCGTCCACATAGTTCTGCATCGTGGGGTTGGTAGCGATGAACCGCGGCACGTACTCCGAATTGTAGGAGCTGTAGCTCTTGATCGAAGTAAGGATCATCCAGTAGAAGGGGAACAGGACGAACAGCGCCCAGATGACCAACAGTACATAAATGATCGTCTTGCGGGTGCGCTCTCTCGCACGGTCCGCTTTGATCAATCTTTGATTATCATATACTTCTGCCATGACTTCGCCCCCTTAATACTGCACGTTGTTCTTGCTGAGCTTCAGGTTGATGACCGTGATGGTGAACACGATCGCGAAGAGGATCAGCGCAGCCGCAGATGCATAGGACGGATAACCGCCGCTGTTGCCGTAGAGCATGTCATACACGTAGCCGACGATGGTGTTCATGCCGGCCGCGTTCAGATCGGTACCGAAGATGGCGACCTCGTCGCTGTAAGCCTTGAATGCGCCGATGAAACCCGTGATGATCAGGTAGAAAAGCATCGGAGAGATCATCGGCAGCGTGATCTTGCGGAAGATCCGGCTGCGGGACGTTCCATCGACCTTGGCCGCATTGTAATAGACCTGGTTGACGGAAGCCAGAGCGCTCGTCAGAATGAGGATCTTGAACGGCATGACGACCCAGATCGTATAGAAGCACATGACGAACATCTTGGCCCAATACGGACCTTCGATGAAATCCACCGATCCGCCGCCAAACCACTTGATGACCAGGTTGATCATACCATCGGTATAGGGCGTCTTCTTGAACAGGATCATGAAGACAAGGCCGACTGCCAGCGTATTGGTGACGTACGGCAGGAAATAGACCGTCTGGAACAGGTTCTTCAACGGTTTGATGGAACTGAGCATGACTGAGATCAGCAGCGCGATGCCCGTGGAAAGCGGCACCGTGATGATGACCAGCAGGAACGTATTCTTGATAGCCTGCAGGAAATACGGATCATGCAGCACATAAGAAAAGTTGTATAAGCCGATGCCCCTGTAGCTCTGGGACGCGGAATTATAGCCCTCCTCCACGGAATACACGACGACGTCGATCAGCGGGTAGACCATAAACACGGCCAGGAACAGGATGGCCGGCAGCAGATAGAGCCAGCCTTTGAGATTGTTTTTCCCACTCATGATCCGGCCTCATCCTTCTACAAGGATCCGCTCCTCGGTCTCGTGATCGAAGATATGGACCTTATACGGTTTCAGTGAGAACCGTACTTTTTCAGCGTCCTGATCCACTTTGTTCTCCGCGGTATCGATGATGGAACGGATCTGCACGCCAGTGAACGCCGGATGTGTGGAAACGACACTGGTGTCGCGTCCCATGATCTCCACAGCAGTAAGATCACAGACCAAAGGTCCGTTTTCATCCAGGATGAAGCCCTCGGGACGCACGCCGACCCAGACCTTGCGGTCATCCACGTTCTTCATCGCCAGCACGTCCTGGTCTCCGATGAACAGGCGTCCACCCTTGACTTCGCCCTCGAACACGTTGATCGGAGGCGTGCCCAGGAACTTGGCAACGAAGAGGTTGACCGGATTGTCGTACACGTTCTGCGGCTTGTCGATCTGTTGGATCGTGCCGTCTTTCATCACGACGATCAGGTCGGAGATGCTCATGGCTTCTTCCTGGTCATGAGTGACGAAGATGGTCGTAACGCCGGTATTGCGCTGGATGCGGCGGATCTCCTCACGGGTCTGCAGGCGGAGACGGGCATCCAGGTTGGACAGAGGCTCATCCAGCAGCAGGACCTTCGGCACCTTGACCAGCGCGCGGGCGATCGCCACACGCTGCTGCTGACCTCCGGACAGCTCGCTGGGCTTGCGGTCCATATAGGATTCGATCTGGACAAGTTTCGCCACCTCATCGGCCTTGGCATACATGGCCTCCTTGGTCATCTTGTCCTTGCCCTTCAGGTTCTGCAGCGGGAAGATGATATTGTTGCGGACCGTCAGATGCGGATACAGTGCGTAGTTCTGGAAGACCAGACCCACACCGCGGCGCTCCGGCGGCAGATCCGTCACATCGTCCTCGCCGAAGAAGATCCTGCCATCGGACGCCTTCTCCAGACCGGAGATCAGGTTCAGCGTGGTACTCTTTCCACAACCGGACGGTCCCAACAGACCGATCAGCTTGCCATCCGGGATCTCAAAATCAAAATCGTTGACCGCGATGACTTCTTTCCCGTCTTTGTTGCGGGAAGGAAAACGCTTGTACAGATGCTTCAGTACAACTTTCATGTGGTTTACCCCTCGACCTTTTATTTATTATATTTCATGTACAGTTCGACCCGTTTTTCAGGATCCGGTTCTTTGGCCACAAGATACTCGTGCAGCCTGCGGATGTATACGATGTGCAAAAACCCTGCCGTAACGATCAAGGTAAAGAACAGGACGACCGCAATGATCAGGATCAGCAGAAAGTCCTTCTGGATCGCTCCATGCACGTTGATGATGAAGATCCCCGGCAGGAATGAAGCTGCCAATGCGAAGATGACCGGTATGATCATCGAAAGGACTTTGATCCAATGCTCCATTTTTCGCACCGACTCTTTGCGTTTTTCATAGCGCTCCGGCGCATAGGGTGGAATATGTCCGTCCAAGTGATCTCCCCCTCCTTTATTTCAGTATCGCACGGATCCGGACCGGGCCTTCCGGCGCGGCGACCAGGTTTTCCTTGAGGATCCGTCCTTCAAACACAGGTTCATCGTTCAGGTACAGTTCCTGTACAGTATACGTCTCAGGATCCAGCCGGAACGGGTTCTCCAGAGTGATCTGGAGCTTGCGGCCGGCAAATTCCAGACTGATGCAGGCTGTGCCTTCCGCATCGAACTGTTCTGCCAGGAGCGCCGGCTCGATGCACAGGTCACCATCCTGTCCCCGCACGCCAAAGACCTGCGTGACCAGTGTCATCATATACCAGCTGGCGGCACCCGTCAAGTAATGGTAAACGCCACGTCCATCCGGACGGAAATACTCCGGGATACCCGGATAGATGCGGCTCGTGTCCAGATCGGAGGCTGCCTGGTACAAGGCCTTCAATGATTTCCATCCAGCCCGTGCAAAACCGCGGCGGTAGAGCGCGTTGGCGAACATGACCGCCATATGGGAGAAGACGGCGCCATTTTCTTTTTCACCATAGGCGAAACCGAACATGCGGCCCATGTCCATCTTGACTTCATGGAAGTTGGTATTCAGGCGGTATCCCCCGCCCTTCTCATCATACAGGTACCGGTCGGCGCTTCTGCAGATCTCTGCAACCTGCGCCTCATCAGCCGTACCGCTCATGATCGTAAAGACCTGTCCTGTCAGCATCATGCGTGGTCCGGAGACGAAATCCGGCCCCTCAACACGCTGGCGACTGTCATCATAGTAACTGTTGAACCAGCCGAGGCCCTCGTCTGTGCGGATCCATTCCTGTCCCCGGATCAGATCCATCAGCCAGTCCGCCTTCGCTTCCAGGTCGATGATCATCATATTGATGGGCAAGGTGGTCTTCCGGCCGGAGATCGTCTGCGCACAGGTCGAAAGATAAGTATCCAGGCAAGCGACCCGAGCTGCAGGATCCTCAAAAGACTCGGTATCCATGTTCATCAGGATCTCCAGTTCAGCCGCCACTTCGATCGTCTCGACGTGATACTGTTCCTGCAGGTCGGTCAAAAGCTTGGCCAACTGGCGAAGATTGCCTGCGTAGGCCGCTGTGAAAGCGACGCTTTCTCCATTCTCGTTCGCCATATCCAGCGCATCGTTCCAGTCCGCACCGCGCAGGCGCATCATGTTATGGCTCCCGACCTCATAAAAAGCTGCCAGGTTCTCGATGAGCAGATGCTCCAGAACAGTTCCTTCATAGATCTGCCCTTGGTCGGTCAGCTGCTTAAGGCCGTCGGCAGGCTCCCACGTACTGTCGACCGTAGTCCCGCGTTTGCTCTGTGGATCCTTGAAATAAGGCGCTGTTTCCACCAGCACACCCACGTCGCCGGTCTGATCGATGTAAAACTGTACGGTCATGAACGGCCAGAAAGCGTGGTCCATCCATACACGGGCGATCCCATTGCGGTCCGCAACGAATTCTCCCTGCTTGTCACCGATGATGGTGGCGTTGGTGCCATCGATGCGGATGCCGCCGCAATTGTCCACGATCATGTCGCGGACACCGGACGGATCCATGATCAGAAGTGACAGGCAGTCCTGCCACAGATCCCGCCAGCCGCGGCCTCCCCGGCCATAATCATGATGCGGCAGAAAGGAACATCCAAAGAGGCGGCGCAGGAACGGCTGGAAGCTGACCCAGCGCATCCAACGGTCGAAATCCGGATCCCCCGTATGGAAGCGCACGTTGACCTGTTCCTGCCAGTAAGCTTTCGTCTCCTCAAGCGCTTTTTTGACAAGGTCCGCCTTGTGCAGTCCTTCGAACATCTCCTCTGGGGACTGATCGTCGCTGATGCCCGAAATGATGATATATTCCGCACAAGCACCAGGAGCAAGCGTGATCTCGGCGAATCTCAAACCTCCCATGGCCTCTTCTCCAGCCGCGGTGCAGCCGGGCTGCTGCGCCGGACAGACTTCCGGACGATAGATCGCCGCAGGATGGCTTAATGAACCTCCTTCGCCGATCCAACTGTACAGCGTCGGGTACAGGCCTTCCGGTCCGCTGCCATCTGCTGCCGTAAATCCAAAAGTGAAATAGGAGATCGTATTCCTGCGATGGCCGCGCTCATCAAAGGACATGGTCGGTGTCACGATGACGCCGTTTTCATTTGTACGGATGCGATGCAGCATACTGGTCACATGACGATGATCCCGGATGTTGTCCGCGCTGCGTCCATAGATGGGGACCGCCGCCATGACTGTCAGTCGCTGCTCCTCTGCTCCTGTATTGGTCAGAGAAAAGATCATGACCTCAGCATTCACTCGAACGGGGACGAACGTCGTGATCTCAGCACGCAGCTTCAGATCATCAGAAGAACGGCTCAACGTCTGCCACATGAGGCCCGCCGTGATGTCGCTTTCGTCT
>JAILDJ010000192.1 GCA_024689505.1 Clostridiales bacterium | reverse complement strand
CAACTATTTGCGACACCGACCATTTTGGAGAAGATCCAGACCGGTCCTTCGGCCATGATGCTGCTGAAGACGATCTTTCTTTTTGTTGGACTATTGTTTTTTGCGAATGCGGGGAAGACCTATACACGAGATAATGGCATTTTCGGAAAGGCTGTTCTTCGTTCCTCTTTTATGCAGGCAATGAATGATAAGTATGCGGAAACATCTCTTCCGAATGCAGAAGACCCGGAGTATATTGCTCTCGGTTCGCGCGTTCTGCCTGTTGTTTATAATAACAATAGTGGAGCAGAAGCGATCTGGAGTACATTAGGCAATATCCTGCGGGACAGTTTCGGTCTGATCATTTACTGGATCGTGCTGGCTGAAATGCCGGTGGTTCTGATGTTGATCATACTGGCAACCACCATCGTTTCTTTTCTGATCTCCCGACATGTCCAAGGCTGGGAATACAAGCATAAAGAAGAACAGGCAAGATTGGATAAAAAGGCCGGCTATCTGCGGGGTAAGCCATCAGATCCGGTATTGGGAAAAGATGTTCGGATCTTTGGAATGCAGCCCATGCTGGGAAGGATCCACGATAAGGTAATGGACAGTCTGAAGACATTCCAGCGGCAGAAGCAAAAACGATTGTTTTTCGGCAATGCCACAGAAGTGATGGCTGCTGTACTGCGCAATGGGGCCGCTTACTATTATCTGACCCGCTTAGTGGTGGATCAGAAGATCACGGTTCCGATGTTTCTTTTATACTTCGGAGCTTTTACGGGTCTGACACAGTGGGTCAGTGGTCTGCTGAAGGATTTTGTGGAACTGCATAAGCAGTCTCTGGACCTTTCGATGCTCCGGGAATATCTGGATCATCCGGAGCCATTCTTGATGGATGAAGGGGAAGAGATTTATCCGGAGGACATCCCATATACGATAAAATTGGAGCATGTCAGTTTTCGTTATCCCGGCGCCGAGGAAGATGCGATATCTGACATCGATCTTACTTTGCATGACGGTGATAAAGTAGCGATCGTTGGTGTGAACGGGGCAGGTAAAACGACCTTGATCAAACTTCTGTGCGGCTTTGAGGATCCAACAGAAGGACAGGTGCTTTTGAATGGAAAGGATGTCCGGCGGTATAACCGAAGACAGTACTATACGCTATTTACCGCTGTATTCCAACAGTTCACCACGCTCGGGATCAGCATCGAAGAGAATATCGCCATGAAAACCTTTGACATCGATGAAGAAAGAATAGAGGATTCTCTTAAGAAAGCGGATCTTTGGGAAAAGGTTCAGTCTTTTCCAAAAAAGGAGAAAACACCGCTCAGCAAAGAGATCTATGAGGATGGCGTCTCGTTGTCCGGTGGTGAAATGCAGCGGCTGATTCTGGCGCGGGCTTTGTATCGCAGCGCGCCGATCCTGATACTGGACGAACCGACGGCAGCCCTTGATCCGATTGCTGAGGATCAAATGTACCAACGGTATTATGAAATGACAAAAGGGAAGATCTCTGTGTTTATTTCGCACCGACTGGCATCCACCCGTTTCTGTGATCGGATCCTCATGATGGAAAAAGGTAAGATCATAGAGACCGGCACCCACGAAGAATTGTTGAACAAACAAGGAGCATATGCACAATTGTTCGAGGTGCAGAGTCGTTATTACCGTTCTGAAGGGGAGGAGGATGATCATGCTTGATTCATGGAAAGCTCATATCCGAGTCCTTAAGATCACCAAAAAAATCCTGCCTGGATGGATCGCTTATACGGCTGCTGCCGGAATTCTTAATGCTTTGCTACCATACCTGACGATATACTTCTCCTCACAGATCCTCGTTGAGATGACGAAAGGTGCTGATATGAGGAGACTGCTGATCTGGGTCACGCTCACACTTCTTTTTTACGCGGTTCCTTCCCTGATCATGCATTGGCTGGAAAGGAGAAAAGCCGTACTTTCGGGTATTTCCTGGAATGCATGGAAAAAGCTATTGAGTGACAAACTGCTTTCACTGGATTATCAGGATCTGGATGATCAGCATATAACGGATCTGCTGTCCCAGATCGAGCAGAATAATCGATATAGTGGCGGTGGCTATTGGATGGCAATGTGGAGCCTGGAAGGTCTTTTGAAAGCAGCGATCGGTCTTATTTCTGCTATCATTTTGATCATCCCACTGTTTGGGAAAAGGACAGTTGCAGGCTCCCCTTACGCTTTTCTGAATAGTCTTTGGTTTATTCTGCCGATCCTTATTGTGATGATCGGTGTGATCATAGTGGGTGCTGCATCTCACACAAAATCCGAATATATCATATATGGACAGACAGAACTCGCTAAATTCAGCAACAGGATCTATCATCACCTTATGATGTTCTGTCTTCAGCGGCCAGAATGTGCGATGGATATCCGCATCTATCGACATCAGGACATGATTCCTTATTATGAAGAAAAAGAGAATGTTTTCAGACCCGGTGGACCGATCGCCCGGTCAACATGGACAAAAGCAGGGCCACTGGATGTCCTGGCAGATGGCATCTCTGTGTTCACCATACTGATCGCTTATCTGTTTGTCTGTTTTAAGGCGCTCGGAGGCGCTTTCGGGATCGGTGAGGTCGCCAGGTATGTGGGCGTGATCACCGCGCTTTCAGGAAGCCTTATGGGGCTTTTCAATGAACTGGGCATTCTCAGAAACAACAAAAAGCAGCTCGACACTCTTTACGAATTTCTGGACCTTCCAAATCGAATGTATCAGGGTTCTCTTACGACGGAAAAACGGTCTGATCGACAGTATGAAGTGGAGTTCAGAGACGTTTCTTTCCGATATCCTGGCAGCGAATCCTGGGCATTACGGCATGTTTCCATGAAGTTCAAGGTCGGTCAACGTTTAGCGTTTGTAGGTCAGAATGGTTCTGGCAAGACTACGTTTATCAAGCTGCTGTGCCGACTGTATGATCCGACCGAAGGGCAGATCTTCCTCAATGGAATCGATATACGAAAATACAATTATCAGGATTACATGGATGTATTCTCCGTGGTTTTCCAGGATTATCAGCTGTTATCATTCCCGATAGGGATCAATGTCGCTGCCAGTACAGAAGTCGATCAGACAAAGGCTCAGAGGTCACTGACAGATGCAGGTTTGGAAGATAGGCTGAAAGAACTGCCCAAAGGAATCGATACTTGTCTGGGACAGGATTTTGAGGAAGAAGGAATCAATGTATCCGGCGGCGAATCGCAGAAGATCGCCATCGCCCGCGCGCTCTACAAGGATGGTTC
>JAILDJ010000186.1 GCA_024689505.1 Clostridiales bacterium | reverse complement strand
CTGCTCGGTCTCGGTGTCGATGTTGGCCGTCGCTTCATCCAGGATCATGACATCCGGCTTGTGGATGATGGTGCGGGCGAAGGACAGCAGCTGGCGCTGACCCGCGGAGAAGTTGTTGCCGCGTTCACGGACTTCTTCATCCAGGCCCATAGGCAGGCGGTCGATGAAGTGATCCGCGTTGACGTAGCGGCAGGCTTCCAGGATCTGGTCGTCCGTCCACTCTTCCTCCCGCAGCACGATATTGCTCCGGATCGTGCCGGCGAACAAGAAAACGTCCTGCAGCATCTGACCGAAGTGTTTGCGCAGCGACTGCATCTTGATATGACGGATATCGATGCCATCCACCAGGATCTGGCCCTTCTGGATGTCATAATTGCGGCAGACCAGGGAAAGGATGGTCGTCTTGCCGGCACCGGTCGGGCCAACGAAGGCCACCGTCTCCCGCGGATCCACATGGAAGGAAATATCCTTCAGGATCCAATCCTCATCTTCATACGCGAACCAGACGTTGCGGAACTCGATCTCGCCCTTGATGTGGTCCAGCTCGATGGCATCCGGCTCGTCCTGCACGGTGGGCACCATGTCCAGGATGGAGAAATCCTTCTCCGCGGAAGCCATGGCGGACTGCAGCCAGTTGAACGTCTCGGCCAGGTTCTGGATCGGGTTGAAGAACTTGGAAATATACATGTAGAAGCTGACCAGCACGCCGGAAGTGATCGTCTGTCCCATGAAGGTCGTGTCCTGGATATAGCCTTTACCGCCCAGGTACAGCAGCAGCAGAACAGACGCGATATACAGCATGTAGACGATCGGCCGGAAGATACCGAAGACCAGGATCTGCTGGCCGAAAGCTTTGGTCAGGCTGTCGTTCCTTTCACGGAACTCCCGCATCTTCTTCTCTTCATTGTTGAAGATCTGCGTAATCTTGATACCAGACAGGTTCTCGCTCAGGAAGGTATTCAGGTCCGTGGTGCGGTCCTTGACCCGACGGAAAGCCCGGCGGGAGAACTTTCGGAAGATGATCGTGAACAGTACGATGAACGGTACGAAGCACAGGACCATCAGCGTCAGCTCGTAGTTGAGCAGCAGCATGGCCGCGAATACGCCCACGATGACCAGCGTGTTTCTGACCAGGTTCACGATGATGTTGGTGAACAGCATGGAGATCGCGTTGGTATCGTTGCATTCACGGGTGACCAGTTTGCCCACCGGGATGTGGTTCAGCTGGTCGTGCGAGAGGCTTTCGATGTGGACGAAGATGTCCTCACGGATGGCCGTCAGGATCTTCTGACCGGTCTTCTGCAGCTGGATCGCCTGGATGTAGTTGCCCACCAGGGAGATGATCAGGATACTGGCATAGATCAGGACCATGCGCAGCAAGGCGCTCATCTCAAATTTGCCTTTGACCATTTCCTCGATGCTGCCGATCAGGCGCGGAGAAATGATATCATAGGCGATGGAGATGATCAGCACTACGAAGATCACCAGATAGCTCTTCCAGAAAGGCTTCGCATAGTGCATGAGGCGGTGGATGATCTCCGAATCCTTCATGTTGCGGTCGAAGCCCATCTCTTCTTTTTTATTCTTGATCATTGCATAGGCGGTCACGAAGATGATCGTGATCAGGCCGATGATGCCGCCGACCAAAAGGAGCGGATAGTATTCTCTCATATCAGTGCTCCTTTCTCTCGTCTTCCAGACGCTGCATCTCGACCATTTCCGCGTAACTCGGACAGCGGTCGATCAGTTCCTGATGCGTGCCGACGTCGACCACGGCACCGTCCTCGATGTAGATGATCTTGTCCATATGCTCGATCGTGGTGATGCGGTGCGCGATCAGGATCGTCGTCCGGCCGGCCCGCTCTCTGCGCAGGTTATCAAGGATCGTCTTTTCGGTCTTGGTATCGACCGCGGAGACCGAGTCATCCAGGATGAGGATCTCGGCATCCTTCATAAGGGCACGGGCAATGGAGATACGCTGCTTCTGTCCGCCGGATACGGTGACACCGCGCTCGCCCAGCACCGTTTCATACTGCTCGGTGAATTCCATGATATTGTCATGGACACCGGCCAGCTCCGCCGCGCGCTGGATCGCATCCGTATCATCCGAATCATCAAAGGCGAAAGCGATGTTGCTGCCGATGGTCTCGGAGAACAGGAAGTTGTCCTGCGGTACATAGGCGATGTGCCGGCGCAGTTCGCGGATCGGGATCGTATTGACATCCATGCCGTCCACGAAGATGGTGCCGTCCGGCACGTTATAGGTACGTGCCAGCAGGTCCACGATGGTGGTCTTGCCAGAGCCCGTCCGCCCGATCAGACCGACATTTTCACCTGTATTGATGTGGAAGGACACATCGTGGAGCACTTCCACCTTAGAGCCCGGGAAGGTGAAGTTCAGGTTCCGGAACTCGATGTCGCCGGTGATGTCTGTGGAAGGCGCCTTGACATCTTCTGCGTCCTTCACGTCGATATACGCATCCAGCAGCTCGCTGACACGGCCCAGGCTGGCCTTGCCGCGGGCGTACATCTCGATCAGCATGGAAACGGCCATGATCGGCCAGACGCTGGCGGTGAAGTATCCGATGAACTCGATCAAGCGGCCGGCGTTGAAGGTACCTTTATAGACCAGGAAACCGCCGTAACCCAGGATGACGCAGATGACGGACTCCACGAACATGGTGACCATGATGTGCATCAAGGTGGACATGCGGACGAACGAAACGTTGACCTTCTCGTTATACTTGTTCAGTTTGCGGAAAGCCAGCAGTTCCTTAGCCTCCTTGGCGAACGCTTTGACGACCGCGATGCCGGAGAAGGATTCCTGCGAGAAATCGGACAAGGAGGAGAAGGCTTCCTGGCGTTCGCGCCATTTCTGGCTCATCCGCTTGCCCATGAGCATCGCACAGAACATGAGGAATCCCATGGGGATCAGGGAGAACAAGGTCAGCGTCCAGTCCATGCGGAACATTTTCACAAATGCCATGACGCCCAGGAACAGTGCGTCGAACAGCATCATGATGCCGCTGCCGAAGCAGTCCTTGATGGTCTCCAGGTCGTTGGTGAACAGGCTCATCAGTCCGCCGACTTTATTGACCTGATAATACTGCTGCGAAAGATCCTTGCAGTGATCGAACATGCGGTCACGCAGGTCCCGCTCCATAAAGACAGCGGCTCCGAAGAAACCCATACGCCAGACGAAACGTCCCGCGACGATCATGAGGATCGTAATGATCATCGGTCTGCAGACCTGATCCAGCAGGTAGTCCATGTCGAAGGCGACTGTCTTTTCGCCCAGTTCTCCCATGCCGGTGTTCAGGCCATTGACGACCATGCGGTAGAACTCCGGCACCTTCAGCTGGGCGAAGTCTACTGCCGCCAGGGCGATCAGTCCCAGCAGCAGCATCCAGCCATACTTTAGATAGTATCGATTGATGTGTCTTCCAAAAATCAAGGTGAATGACTCCTTAGTATTCGAGCACCAACATCTGATGCATCTTCAATTTCGGCAGGGTAAATCTGACGAGGCCGTCTTCCGCAGTGAACGGCAGCTCTTCCTGCTGAGGTACGAGTTTGATGGAGCGGATCTCTTCCGGCACGTCGATGGCGACCGGGATGTCGGTAATGGTCTGGAAATCCTCCAGGACCGCCACCTGTCCGCGCTGGATCGGCGTGGCATACAGCAGATGCAGTACATACTGTTGATCCTGCTCCCGCTTGACGAAATGGATGCGTCCCTGCGCCGGCATTTCTACATGGACGGCTTCATTCTTGTACAACTGCGTCAGCAGCCACTTAAAATAGCGGCGGTGGAACACGTTGCCGTAGGTCCGGTACAACGTCGCCAGCTCATGTGCCACGTAGATGATATTGCCGCACCGGATCGCGGCCGGATAGGCGGAGACCGCTTCTTCCTCGGTGCTGTACGGCGTATTGTAATGGGAGCAGTACTGCCCGTAGGTCCGGCTGAAATAGGGATCTACGATCTGCGCCAGTACCGTGCCTTCGGCTTTCACCTGATGGGCAGAACTGTAGCAGAGGATCGGCGAAGTGGGGATATGGTCTTTGTCCAGCCCGCTCTTCTCCGCAGGATCTTCCGCGATCTTGAAGAAATCCTTATCATAGGCCGACCGGCCTTCGTAGGTGAAAGGCACGTCGAAGGCGAAGGTGTCCTCCGTCTCTTTCAGGCCGCTGCCGCCCAGCATCAGGATCTTGCCGCCCTTCTTGGCATAGGCCGTGAACGCCGCGCCGAATGCTTCGTCCAGGCGATAATTGTCCGGCAGCAGGATGGTGTCGAACCGGTCCAGGTCCTCCGGGCCGTGCACGATGTCGAAGTCGATCTGGCAGTCCAGCAGGATCTTGGAAACTGCTTCGTTGGCCATCGGATTCGTGCCGACCATGACGCCCAGGCGTGCCGTTTCGGTGGTATCGAAGCAATAATCCTCGATCTGCTCCACATAGCTGTAGGCCTGTCCGATGTGCTTGTAGGTCTCCAGGTCCATATGCCCGTCGGGATGCATCTGGTCACCGGTGGAGATCCGGGCGCCGCTGGCCAGCATGGCCGCGCATTCATAGGTCAAGGCTTCCGGCGTCTTATAACCGCCGAATTCTCCCCAGGCGCGGTGGAACTTACCGGTCATACCCAGGTAATCCTTGCCTTTGCGGGAGAAATACCGCGCGCGGATGGGCAGTTTGTCGTAGCCGCCCCAGACCGTGGGCAGATCTTCCATTTCAAAGTGCGTGTTATAGTCGTGCCATTGAGGCATGTGCATCTCCGCGCCGCCGGAATTGTAGAAGACCGTGGCGTCCGGATGCGTCTCTTTGATGATCGCATTCAGTCCTTCCAGTGTGATCTTCTTCTGGATGGCGTAATATTTCTTTGCGTCAGCCTCATTGGCCGGGTCCAGACCCATTTCACGCATGCCCTTGACGCAAGCGTCGCAATAGCAGACATCGTATACGAAAACGATATCGAAGAAGATGCCGTCCAGACGCTCATAGCGTTCGCAGGCTTCACGAGTCATCGCATACAGATAATCCCGATATCCGCCGGCGGAGCACAGATGTACCCAGGAGCACTCCGGCTTGGGCGTGTCAGGCGTCGCGAGAAAGTCGAAATTGTTGCCCATCTTGGCACCATTCTTGTCCCGCGCGACCCATTCCGGATGCTGCTCCGCATCCAGGGCGGACCAGCCCAAGGTCAGATACAGAGGTGCGAAGACACCGATCTCGTGGCAGGCGTCCATCATCTCGCCGGCCAGATCCCGGCCGGGCTCCAGGCCCGGATGCAGGGTGCCCACTTTGGTGGGGAAGTAATGATAGCCGTGATGACACTTGCCGAAGACCGTCATACTATTGATATGGCCAAGCTTCAGCGCTTCCTGGAACTGCTTCTTGTCAAAATGGCTGCCGATCCCCGCGATGGGGCCGGTGTGGAAGTCCAGATGGACCTGGCGCGAAGGCATTCTGCGCATGATACTGCTCCTTTAATAGTTTTGAAGTATGCTATGCATGAATTGAGGGCAGGCGACTTCGGGATCGGCGATCTGTGGATGCCACTGCTTCTCCCACTCAAAACATACATACCCTTGATAATCGTTTTCCTTGAGGATGCTGACCGCCGTCTGAAGATCCATCTGTCCCTCGCCCACAAGGCATGGTGTGAAGCCCCAAGGCGTCAGATCCTTGGCATCTTTCATGTGCACATAATGGATCTTGTCCTTGACCGCCGCGTAGGTTTCCCGCAGGTCCAGGCCGTAGCGGAATGGATGCAGACAGTCCCAAAGTATGCCTATATTATCGCTGCCGCACCCATCGATCAAACGGCGCACCACCTTGCCGCTGCAGAAATCATCGTGCGTTTCCATGAGCGGCATGACGCCATAGTTCAGACCGATCTCACCGATCTTCCCCAAACAGTCCATCAAACCCGCGTCACACATTTCCCGGGTCAGGCCGCGGGTCTTCTCCGGCGGCAGCTGGGCACGATAAGCTTCGATGAAGGGTTCGCTTTTCGGCTTGTCTGTGAAATTGACGGGATAAGGCCCGCCGAACACCCGGATGTAAGGGCACTCAAGCGCAGCGGCGATCTTCATATAATCCTCGGCCAACTGCATCTGCTCTTTCAGATTCTCCGAGTCTGGATAGGCAAAGCGGGCACTGCTGGATACGCACGTGATCTCGATGCCGGCGGACTGAAACTTCCGCCGCACCGCGTCCAGATTCTCCAGCTTGAATTCCTCAAGCGTCCTCAGGTCCTCGGTGTTCTTGTAGATCCGTATCTCGACGCCGGTATAGCCGACCTGCCGTACCAGATCGATGATCTGATCAAAAGAATGCTGCGGGCACCCCAAAGTGCTGAAACTGAATTTCATAAGGCGCTCTCATCCTTATTTACAATCCAGGTTTTCCCTTTGTGCCTTGAGAGGCACATAGGTATATCCGTCGGAACGGGCTTCCGTGTGCGTCGGGAAATGCATGCGGGCCAATGCCAACGCCGCTTCATCGCCCTGGTCCGGACTCAGTACGAAACAGAAGCGGAAATCATGCGGCTTCAGTTCATACTGCGGTTCCGGATCCGGTCCGCACGAGGCGGAACCTAAGCCCCGCTGCCGATAATCCACATAGAGATAGTTGCAGGCGGATTCTTCCAGTTCGTTCATGTGGCGGGCTTTGTCCAGGTCTGCAAGGGTGAAATCCTGCAGGGAGAAGGCAAATCCCCCGCCGCCGCACTGGCTGACCGTAAGACCTCTTCCTTCTTCCGCAAGGATGCGGGCAAACACCGTATTCTCATGGCTGCCGGTCTCCTGCGGAACATCGAAACGGAAGTTCAGATCTTGGATACCGGCTTCATAATGGCCCATAGGTGCCGCCAGCTGCATATCCGGATAATTCTGCTTCGGCCCGCGGCCGTACCATACAGCTTTGTCAAACGCTTTGTCAAGCGTGAAGCGCACGCCGATGCGCGGGAGCGCTGGCGGCATCTGGCCATACGGCCAGCCGTTGACCTCGACCTGGATCACGCCGCCTTCATAAATGCGGTAGTTCAGCTCGATATCATAACCGACGTAGATCGCGTACGGGCAGACACGGCCTTTCGCACTGACCAGTAAGTGATCATCTTTAGGGTCCACCACCATGCTCTGCATGCGGAATTCGAACTGTGACAGCTGCGCCGTCTTCCAGTTTCTGCCATGGCGGCTGAACCAGTCGGAGGACTTGTTCAGATCCGTGATGCCATCGTTGTCGGTCTGCGCACGATCGAAGCACAGCTCCATAGGCTGATCGATGAGCGCTTTCCCGTCGATGGACAGCCATTGCAGCAAGCCGTTATGGAAGGAAATCAACGTGCGCTCGCCTTCCAAGGTCAGCGTCCGGCCGGATGTTAAGATCTCCAGTTTTTCTTTCTTGAAAGAAGGTTTCTTCTCTGCCGCCTTTTCCAGGCAGATCTGCCTGGATTCCACGACCTTTGCACCTTCCAGGATGTCCAGATCCAGATACCAGGCAGCGCCGTCCTTCAGGCCGGCACGGTCGAAAGGTACCTTGATCGTCCCTTGGGCATGCGGCGCGACGGCCGGCAGTGTAAGCGTTCCGCTCTGCACAGGCGTATATTCACGCACCAGTTTCCAGGCTAGCGTATAGCGGTCGAGCGCAGTGAAATCCATCGTATTCAGGATGTGCAGTTCGCCCGCCGCATTCCAGGCTTCGACCTCCGGCTTCAGATCTTCGATCGTCGTCGGATCGCTCAAAGTATTCAGCAGCAGGACCGGTCCGACCGCTTCCTTCAGTTCGTCCAGCGCCGGCTTCGGCGTACCGTCCGACCGCAGGATACCGTCGATAGAGAAGTTGGACCAATGGTAGGGATCCTCGAAATCCCCGCCGAAGAGATAGTATTTGCGGCCCTTTTCATCGGTCTTCTCAAAGCCGTGGCTCTTGAACTCCCAGATGAAGCCGCCGATATAGGGTTCATGGGTGAAGATATATTCCCAATATTGCTGCAGATAGCCGGGGCCGTTGCCCATGCAGTGCGCGAATTCCACCAGCAGGACCGGCAGCCCCTTCTCGTCGAAGCGGGCGAGCCGTTTCATGGGCATATAGCCTTCTTTGCGGAAGTGCGTATATTCCGGCGTGTCCGAACCGTCCTGCGCCTGGTTGATCTCGTGACACGGATCATAAGCCCAGATGTACTCCGCGCAATCCTTCAGATTCGGACCGCGTCCGCACTCGTTGCCGATGGACCACATGAAGATACAGGTCTCGTTCTTATTGCTTTTCAGCATCCGATCGACCCGGTCGATGTAGGCCGGCTTCCAAAGCGGATCCTTGGACATGTAGCCCTGATCCCCCGTCTCACCGCAGCCATGGGTCTCCAGATCAGCCTCGTCCATGACATACAGCCCGATCTTGGATGCATATTCATAAAATGCCGGATGGTTGGTGTAGTGCGAGCAACGGATCGCGTTCAGGTTGTTCGCCTTGATCAGGTCCAGCTCCTGCTCGATCTGCTCCACAGTGATGGTACGGCCGGTCCGACAGTTGTATTCATGCCGGTTCATGCCTTTGATGAGCACCGGCGTCCCGTTGACCAGGAACTGATTGCCCCGGACTTCGGTATGCTGGATGCCCACACGTTTACTGTAGACCTCGTACACGGTGCCATTCTTTTTCAGCTCGATGTACAGGTCATACAGGAAAGGATCCTCCGCATTCCACAGATGCGGATCCTTGATATCGAAAGTATAGGTCAAAAGCTCTGCCGCGGAGAATTCCCGGGTCTTTCCGTCCAGTGTGACCGCCACGGTATACCCGTTCTGTCCCTCGTACAGCAGATTGACGTCGATGGTGAAGCGGCCGGACAGCTCCGTGCGCACACGATAGTCCCACAGGCTGACTTCCTGCGTGTGCAGAATGTACACGTCCCGGAAGATGCCGTTGGCCATCAGCATGTCCTGGTTCTCCAGGTACGTGGCGTCAGACCAGGTGTAGACCTTCACCGCCAGGACATTTTCGCCCTCGTGCACATGGTTGGTGATATCGAATTCCGCCGGGATGCGGCTGCCCTTGGCCATGCCGATGAATTCCCCATTCAGCCAGACGAAGAAAGCATTGTCCACACCGCCGAAATGCAGGATCTTGCGCGTAAAACCGCCGATCGCCTGCGGTTCCTGTACTGTGAACGTGGTACGGTAATAACCGACCGGATCCTCGCAGGAAATATAAGGCGGATCGAAGGGGATGGGATATTCCGTGTTGGTATACCGGCACTGTCCGTACCCCTGATACTGCCACATGGACGGCACTTCGATCCTGTCCCACTGGCTGTCATCATACGCCGGCTCGAAAAAATCCTCCAGCACATCGTCCTCCTGATAGGAGAACTGCCAAGTCCCGTTCAGGCTCTGCACCAAAGGCGAAGATTCCTTGTCCCGGTAGTATACGCCGCGTTCCAGTGCGGGCACCAGGTTGGACCGCGGATCCAGCCGGTTCAGATGCAGGAGCTGCGGATCCTGGATCGCCTTTTCTTCAGCACCGAAAAAGCAGACTTGCTTTTTCCCTTTTTCAAACCATTCCATCATGGCTGGCATCCTCGTATCGTTTTATGTATTTTCTTATACCTGTTCAAAAGCCTGTTTCAGATCGTCCAGGATATCGTCGATGTTCTCCAGACCTACGGAGAAGCGGACCATGCCGGCGTCGATGCCGGCGGCCACCAGCTGCTCATCCGTCAGCTGACGATGCGTCTCACTGGCCGGATGCAGGACGCAGGTGCGGATATCCGCCACGTGGACCTCGTTGGAGGCCAGCTTCAGAGAATTCATGAAGCGCATGGCCGCCGCTTTGCCGCCCTTGATGACGAAGGAGATGACACCGCTGGCATGGCCGTTCAGATACTTCTGGCACAGCTCGTAGTCCTCGTCGCCAGGCAGACCCGGATAGCGGACGCTCTCGACCTTTTCATTTGCTTCCAGATATTTCGCGACGATCATCGCGTTCTCGCAGTAGCGCGGCATGCGCACCGCCAGCGTCTCCAGGCCCAGATTCAGCAGGAACGCGGAATGCGCGGCCGGATAGACACCGAAGTCACGCATCAGCTGCATGCGGGCTTTGATGATATAGGCCATCTTGCCATAAGTCTTCACATAGGAGATGCCATGATAGGATTCGTCCGGCTCGACCAGTTCCGGGAAATTGCCGTTGTTCCAGTCGAAATTACCGGAATCTACGATGACTCCGCCACCCTGTACGGCATGTCCGTCCATGTACTTGGTGGTGGAATGGGTCACGATGTCCGCGCCCCACTCGAAGGGCTTGCAAAGGATCGGCGTAGCAAAGGTGCTGTCGACGATCAGCGGCACGCCATGAGCATGGGCCAGCTTCGCGAAGCGTTCGATATCAAAGACAGTCAGCGCCGGATTGGCGATGGTCTCGCCGAAAACAGCCTTGGTGTTCGGCTTGAACTGAGCGCTGATCTCCTCATCGGTGCTGTTTTTATCCACAAAAATGCACTCGATGCCCAACTTTTTGAACGTATAGGAGAAAAGATTGACCGTCCCGCCGTAGATCTCCGCCGTGCTGATGATGCTGTCGCCCGCCTGCGCGATGTTCAGGATCGCCAGCAGGTTCGCCGCCTGGCCGGACGAGGTGCACATGGCGCCGACGCCGCCTTCCAGCGCCGCGATCTTCTCCTCCACCGCCATGACAGTGGGGTTCGCGAAACGGCTGTAGATCAAGGCTTTCGTCGGGTCATCAAAAACAGCAGCAACTTCTTCGGTATTGTCGAACACATAGGTCGTGCTCTGAACGATCGGCACGACACGCGGCTCAGTATTCTTCGGGGTATACCCGGCATGCAGAACTTTTGTTTCGTCTTTCATCACTTAGTTCTCTCCTTAAAATTCAAATATGTTCAGACCGGTCACGGGATCCTTTTTGCGATCCACGCTGCCTTCGATCTTGTGCACATGCAGCTCTCCCGTCGCGGAGATACGGCAGGCTTTCAAATGGCCTCCATGTGCGGCAAGCGACCTGTCACATACCGTGATATGCAGATGCAGGTACGTTTCCCCGTCCATGGTATTGATATTGCCTGTCAGACTGCTGATCTCCATGGGCTCTTCGAACGTTTTGGTACTGAAGACCTGCTCGTTGAGATCATACACACAGACCGTGACAAGATCCGTCGCGCCCAGCCCGTAAACGACGCCCAGGCGGATGTCTTCCTTTTTGCAGAACGCGGTCAGCGTTTCGAGTATCTCCTCACCCGGATCAAGCCGAATGATATAATCCTGTCCAAACGCACGATATTCCATGATAGCACCTCCGTGATCCTGAGATTCTGTTACCAACCTATTATATCAAATCTTCTATATTATGAAAAGCTATTTCTAATGTCTTTTAACGACAAAAACCAGTACAAAACGAATGGACCTTAAGCGTCTTGTCTTTTTCATTCTTCTTCGATATAATGACGGCAGAATCCATATACATACGATAGGAGGACTCCGTTATGCATATCCCTCGTCCTGAATATCCGCGTCCACAGATGCGACGCGATACCTGGCTGAATCTGAACGGTCCCTGGCAGTTTGAGATCGACCACGGCGCATCCGGCCGTGCCCGCGGCCTCATCGAGAAGGATCCGCTGGATCAGGTCATCCAGGTACCTTTCTGCCCGGAAAGCAAACTGTCCGGCATCGCGTACACCGACTTCATGGCGGCCGTCTGGTACCGCCGCACTTTTGATCTGCCGGAAGAGGCCCTGGAGGGCCGCGTCCTGCTGCACTTCGGCGCGGTGGACTACAAGGCTGAAGTCTGGGTCAACGGCCAGAGTGTGGGCGTCCATGAGGGCGGCTACGCCTCCTTCACAATGGACATCACCGAAGCGGCTGTCGCCGGGGAGAATACAGTGGTCGTCTGTGCGGATGACAAACAGCGCGAAGGCCGCCAGCCCTTCGGTAAGCAGTCGGACCGTTATCATTCCTATGCCTGCTCCTATACCCGTACCACAGGGATCTGGCAGACCGTCTGGGTCGAATGGGTACCTGCCACCTATCTTCAAAGCTTCCGCCTTACTCCGGACGCGGAGAATGGTACCGTCCTGGTCGATGTCAAGCTGAACCGCCCCATCAAAAACGCCTGGCTGACCGCCATCGCAACCTTCGACAACACTCTGCAGGGTGTAAAGACCGCCTTTATTGATGATGACAGGGCACAGCTTCTGCTCGCTGTGGACGATAAACATCTTTGGAGACCTGGTCATCCCGCACTGTATGATCTGCGTTTGGAACTGTCCGCGGAAGGTCGGACTGTCGATGCGGTCGATAGTTATTTCGCGCTCCGCAGCGTCTGCTTCCGTGATAAAACCTTCCTGCTGAACGGGCAGCCCTTGTTCCAGCGCCTGATCCTGGACCAGGGGTTCTATCCGGATGGGATCTACACCGCACCAAGTGACGAGGCATTGGCGCATGACATCGAGATGTCCATGGCCATGGGCTTCAACGGCGCCAGACTGCACCAAAAAGTCTTTGAGCAGCGCTTCCTGTATCACGCGGATCGACTGGGCTACATCTGCTGGGGCGAAATGCCCAGCTGGGGCATCGATCCGGCTCGGCCTCATACCTTAGGCATCTTCCTGCGCGAATGGCTGGAGGTTATCGAGCGTGATTACAACGCGCCGTCCATCATCGGCTGGTGCCCGTTCAACGAAGTCTGGGGTGAAAGCAACGAAGGTCTGCGCGATCTGACTCTGTCTGTCACTTATAGAGCTACCAAAGCCGCCGACAAGACGCGTCCCGTCATCGACGCCAGCGGCGGATGGCATACCGAGACCGATATCTTTGACACACACGATTATGAGCAAAGCGTGGAGATCTTCTCCAAGCGTTATGCGCCAGGTGCTCCCCTCTACGATCGCTTCGAAAGTCACCAGCACTACGATGGCGTGAAGCCCATGTTCGTCAGCGAGTATGGCGGGATCCGCTGGACCGACGACGTGTACGGCTGGGGCTATGGGATCGGGCCGAAGACCGCGGAAGAGTTCATCGAGCGGTACCGCGGCCTGACCACCGCGCTGCTGAACAATCCCGAACACTGCGGCTTCTGCTACACCCAGCTGACCGACGTTGAGCAGGAACAAAACGGCCTGTACACCTATCAGCGCGTCGCCAAGTTCCCGCCGGAAGTGATCCGCGAGATCAATACACAGAAAGCGACATGTGAAGAATGAAGTGCCAGATAAAGATCAAAGAGGTGTTGTACCAACACCTCTTTTTCTTTTGGATGAAAGCAAAAAAGACGCCTCATTGGGCGTCTTTGCTGTCTACTCTGCTTGCACCGTTTCCTGCGGTGCGCGCAGTTCTTTCTTCCGTATGTACAGGAAGTAGCACATCCCGACGATCGCGGCCAACAGCCACGTGATGGGATAGGACAGGTACAAGGTCTTCAAGGTCCGGTTTGCCTGGAATACGGTAAAGATCCAGATCACACGGAAGACACAGATGCAGGTGATCGTAATGACCATCGGCACCAATGAATGACCGATCGCGCGGCATACGTTACCGGGTGTGCTCATCCAGCAGCTCATGAACTGCATCGTACAGATGATACCCAGTCGGATCAAGCCGAACTTGATGACCTCGGCATCCGTGGAGAAGATCTTCAGCAGCGATCCTCCGAAGAAATAGGCCGGCAGGCCGAACAGCAACGCTGACCCGGTACCCAGCAGCAGCGTATAGACCAGGATGCGGTCGATGCGGGCATACTGCCTTGCGCCGTAGTTCTGACCGGTAAAGCTGATGGAAGCCTGCGCAAAGGAATCCATCGCGACATAGCAGAAACCTTCGATATTGGCTGCCGCCGAGTTGCCCGCCATGACTGCCGAGCCGAAGGAGTTGACCGACGACTGGATCAGGATGTTGGAGATGGAGAAGGATGCGCCTTGCAGGCCGGCTGGCAGGCCGATCTTGGTCATGGCCAGAAGCTTCGACCAGGTGATACGTGCCTCTTTGATATCGAACCGCCAGATCTCGCTGGTCTTCATCAGCAGACGGACGACCAGGATCGCGGAAATGGTCTCGGAGACCACCGTCGCGATGGCGACGCCGGCCACACCCATCTTGAACACGATGACCAGGATCAGGTTGAGGATGACGTTGATCACGCCGGAGATCATCATGAAGAACAGCGGATGCTGTGTATCACCCACGGCACGCAGGATCGCGGAACCGTAGTTGTAGATCATCAGCGAAGGCATACCTAAGAAGAAGATGCGCAGGTACAGCTGCGACAGCTCGATGACGTTGTCCGGGGTGCCCATGGCCTTCAGCAGCGGGTGAGAAAAGATCCATCCCAGGGCGATCAGGATGACACCGAACATGGCGCTCGAAACGATCGAAGTGTGGACCGTTTCTTCCACGTCCTTATAGCGGGACGAACCCAGATACTGGGCCGTAAGCACGTTGGTGCCGACGGACAGGCCCATGAACAACGTCACGATCAAATTGACCAGGGCGCCGTTGGAACCGACCGCAGCCAAAGCTTCCGGACCGGTGAACCGGCCGACGACCGCGGTATCCGCCGCGTTGAACAGAAGCTGCAGGACGCCGGAGGCCATGAGCGGCAGCGCGAAAGAGATCATCTTTCCGAGCAGCGGCCCCCGGGTCATATCATATTTAGATCCAAATGCCAATGTGTTTTCCTTTCAATGTATTTCGCTGATCTTACAGGAAATACTGTACGCCGGCCAGGAAGATCTTCTGATCCTTCATACCCGGCACGTTCTTGGCGACCTGGTCGCCGATACGTTCCGTGTGGCCCATCTTGCCCAGGACACGACCGTCCGGCGAAGTGATGCCTTCGATCGCCCACAGGGATCCGTTAGGATTGAAGGCGGTCTCCATACTGGGTTCGCCCTTAAGATCCACATACTGGGTAGCGATCTGGCCGCCGGCTTTCAGCTGCTCCAGCATCTGCGGTGACGCGATGAAGCGGCCTTCACCATGGGAGATCGGGATCGTATGGATCTCACCGGCTTCGCAAAGGGCAAGCCACGGGGACTTGTTCGATACCACGCGGGTGCGGACCATACAGGAAGCATGGCGGCCGATCCGGTTGTAGGTCAAAGTCGGCGCTTCCGGCTTCAGATCACGGATCTCGCCGTAAGGCACCAGTCCCAGCTTGATCAATGCCTGGAAACCGTTGCAGATGCCCAAGGCCAGACCATCACGCTCGTTCAGCAGGCGCATGGTCGCCTCCATCAGCACCGGGTTGGAGAATACTGTCGCGATGAATTTACCGGAACCTTCCGGCTCGTCACCGGCAGAGAAACCACCCGACAGCATGAGGATCTGCGCCTGATCCAGACGCTTTTTCATTTCCTCGATGGAGTACAGGATATCCTGCTCGTTCTGGTTGCGGAAGACGAAGATATCCGGCGTGGCACCAGCGCGGGCAAAGGCGCGGGCGGTGTCATATTCACAGTTGGTGCCCGGGAAGACCGGAAGGAACGCGCGCGGCTTGGCCTTCAGCGGATCGCCCTGGTACACATGCTTTTCGGCAGCCGATACCAGCGGGACGTTCTTGCCATTGTCCGGGTCCACGCCTGTACGGGTCCGATAGATGCGCTCCAAGGTACCTTCATAGGAGGCGAGCACGTCTTCCGTGCTAACCTGCTGTCCCTGGAAGGTGTAGGTGCCATACTCCATGACTTTACCCAGCACGATCGGTGCGAACGCATCGAACGCGGAGGCATCCTGGACTTCCACGACCAGGGAACCATAGACCGGTGCCTCGTTGATCGGAGCATCATCCGCGAAGCTGAAGCCATAGTGATTGCCCAGGGCCATCTTCACGACCGCTTCCAGCACGCCGCCGGCACCGACCGCATAGGCGGCCGTCACGTTCTTGGCCAGGATCTGGGCATGGACTGCGTCATACAGTGCCATGGCTTTCTGCCAATCCGGCGTCGCATCTTCAAGATACGGTACCGTCAGAAGCAGGGCCTTGCTGCCCGGCGCTTTGAATTCCGGAGACAGGATCTCCCGGGTGTCGGCCACGGCCACCGCCAGCGACACCAACGTCGGCGGGACGTGCATCTCCCCAAAGGAACCGGACATGGAGTCCTTGCCGCCGATGGAGGCAAGTCCCAGTTCTTTCTGCGCTTTATAGGCGCCGAGCAGGGCCGCGAACGGCTTGCCCCAGCGCGTATATACCTGATCCAGGCGCTCGAAATACTCCTGGAAGGTGAAATGGATCTTATGATAGTCGCCGCCGGCCGCCGCGATCTTGGCGGTGGATTCCAGCACGGCGTACATAGCACCATGGAAGGGGCTCCACTCCGTGACGTACGGATCATAGCCGTAAGCCATCAAAGATGCAGTGGTCGTCTCCCCATAGCCGACGGGGATCTTCGCGGCCATGGTCTGGATGGGCGTCTGCTGATAGACGCCGCCGTAGGGCATGAGGACCGTGGACGCGCCGATGGACGAATCGAACATCTCCACCAAGCCCTTCTGGCTGCTGACGGAAAGGTCTCCCATGATGCCGCTGACCTGCTCCGCAAACGGCTTGTCCGCCTGCTGCTCCGGCAGGCTCAGAGGCTTCTTGGCCGCAGGGGCTTCCGTAACGACACGGGTGTAGCTGGCAGCACCGTTGGTATCCAGGAAGCTGCGCGCCATATCGACGATGGTGGTACCGCGCCAGTGCATGACCAGACGAGGCGCCTCAGTGACAATGGCGACCTTGGTGGCCTCCAGGTTC
This sequence comes from Clostridiales bacterium, assembly GCA_024689505.1. GTDB lineage: Bacteria > Bacillota > Clostridia > Lachnospirales > Bianqueaceae > RUG159. The sequence goes on along the minus strand of JAILDJ010000186.1, from coordinate 13,015 downwards.
TCCTCAGCTGCCAGTTCCATGAACCGGTCACTGTCTTTTTCTTCCACGACGACCGCCATACGTTCCTGAGATTCGGAGATGGCCAGTTCCGTACCGTCTAGGCCTGCATACTTCTTTGGCACCTTGTCCAGTTCGATGTCCAGACCCGGCGCCAGTTCTCCGATGGCAACACAGACACCGCCCGCACCGAAGTCATTGCAGATCTTGATCATGCGGCTGGCTTCTTCATTGCGGAACAGGCGCTGCAATTTGCGCTCAGTGGGCGGATTGCCCTTCTGGACTTCCGCACCGCAGGTGTCCAGAGACGTCTCGGTATGGGCTTTGGAAGAACCCGTCGCACCGCCGATGCCGTCACGGCCCGTCCGGCCGCCCAGTAGGATCACGATGTCGCCCGGATCCGCGTGCAGACGCGTGACTTTATCCCGCGGGGTCGCCGCGATGACGGCGCCCAGTTCCATATGTTTGGCCATGTAGCCCGGATGATAGATCTCTTTGACATAGCCCGTGGCCAGACCGATCTGGTTGCCGTAGGAGCTGTAACCCTTCGCGGCTTCCCGGGTCAGTTTCTTCTGCGGCAGCTTGCCATGCAGGGTCTCACTGACAGGGACCGTCGGGTCCGCACCACCAGTCAGACGCATGGCCTGATAGACGTAGGAACGGCCGGACAGCGGATCACGGATCGCACCGCCAAGGCAGGTGGCAGCACCACCGAACGGCTCGATCTCTGTCGGATGGTTGTGCGTCTCGTTCTTGAACTGCAGCAGCCACTCCTCTTCTTTTCCATCCACATCGACGGGGATCACGATGCTGCACGCATTGATCTCGTCCGTATCTTCCTGATCGGTCAGCTTGCCAGCCTTTTTCAGCTCCCGCATAGCGGCCAGCGCGATGTCCATCAGGCAGAAAGGCTTCTCCTCACGGCCGAGAACGGCGCGTCCTTCTTTGTATTCTTCAAATGCTTCCTTAAAAGGCTGCGTCAGCGGACTGTCCTCGATCTCCACGCCTTCGATGACGGTGGAGAACGTGGTATGGCGGCAATGGTCGGACCAATAGGTGTCCAGCACGCGGATCTCCGTGATGGTAGGATCACGCTGCTCGACTTCGCGGAAATACTTCTGTGTATGCTTGAGATCCGCCAGGCTCATGGCCAGACCCAGATCCCGCACCATATCGGCAGCCCCCGCATCATCCAGATCGCGGAAACCTTCCACGACGGCCACGTCATCCGGCACACCATACTCCATATCCAGAGAATCCGGCTTGGCCAGTTCTGCCTCGCGGGAATCCACAGCGTTGATGGTATATGCTTTGACCGCTTCCAGTTCCTGCTTCGATACCTCGCCTTTGAGCACGATGACCTTGGCATAGCGTACGACCGGCGCTTCATCCGCTTTCAGGATGCGGATGCACTGTTCGGCGGAATCCGCCCGCTGATCATACTGGCCGGGCAGATACTCCACAGCAAACAGCAGGCCTTCTTCTTCCAGGCCCGGGACAGTTTCCTCGAACACATCGTCCACAGGGGCCTCTGAAAGGATACGGCTGACGGCACGCTGATACGTTGCCTCCGACAGCCCTTCGATATCGTACCGGTATAAGACACGGACCGCGGTGAGGCCCGCCAGGTTCAGGTTATGCTTCAGGTCGTGCCTGAGTGCCTCCGCCTCGGTCCGAAACCCCGGTTTCTTTTCTACATATACACGTCTGACCATGGAATTATCCGCCTTTCTTGTGTTTCGCGTAGTGTATTGTACTGTATGATCAAGCAATGTGTCAACTTAATCCGTCAGATACTTGAGTGCCAGAGCGCCAAGCCCGTTGCCGATCGTGACCAGCAGCAGGAAGCCCAGATACCGTGGGACTTCGGCCCATCCCGGACATGCGAAGATGAGATAGGACATGTCGGCGATGCTGTGCTCGAACCCGCAAAGGATGAAGGCTGTGACGCACATGGCGATACCGAAGATACCGCTGATCTCGCCCGGATGGCGGCGGTAATTCTCGACGGCGGCGTACATCAGCATACCGCAGAACAGTGCCGTGATCAGCACCGCAGGGATGCTCATGGCCATCTTGGCTTCGGCCATCGTCAACGCTTTTTCCGCGTAAGCCGGCTTCGCAAGACGCACCAGCCCAGCCGTGATGAAACTGCCTGCCAGGTTGCCCAGCCAGATGATGACACAGTTGGGATCATTCTTATTGGCCAGCACATAGCCGATCTTCCCGGTGAAGAGATTCATGCCGAACGAGCAGATCAAAAACAGCCCGACGGAGAAGAAAAACGCGCCGGCGATCTTGCTGTCGACTGCCAGAAAAACGGTGGCCCCGATGCCGATCATCATACCGGCCGCAACGGCCTTTTTAAAAGTTTGCATTCTGTATCCTCCCGGTATTACCAAAGATATATCCATTATAACAGAAACAGTGGCCATAAAGAAGACTTGAACAGATTTTATTTTCGTTACAGGGTTATCATAAGGATCGATCTGTGTTATAATAATATATACTCTTTTTATCTTTACACAGAGAGGGGGATCCACCATGTCTGAGGAAGAAAAAGTTATCATGGAGCGACCGGATTATGAAAACGAGCTGATCTCGATCATACAAAGCGATGAAAGCGCCGACGTCATCCGAGAACGTTTGGGCGATTACCATGATAACGATATCGCCGAAGTCCTGCAGAGCCTGGACAAAGAAGACCGTCTGAAGACGTACCGGATCCTCGGTCTGGAGCACGTCTCCGAACTCTTCACATACTACGATAACGTTGCCCCGTTCATCGACGAACTCGACATCGAGACCGCTGCCGACGTTCTGGAGACCATGGACGCGGACGAAGCTGTCGATATCCTGGAAGAACTGGACGAGGAAAAGCGTGAAGCCCTCTATCCGCGCATCGATAAGTCCTCCATGGAGGACATCCATCTGATCCAGTCCTACGATGAGGATGAGATCGGTTCCCGCATGTCCACGAACTTCATCAGCATCCGCATCGGTCTTTCGATCAAGCAGGCCATGCGCGAACTGGTGGCGCAGGCGGCGGAGAACGACAACATCTCCACCATCTACGTGGTGGATGAAAACGAAGCCTTCCACGGCGCCATCGACTTGAAAGACCTGATCGTCGCCCGCCAGGGGACCGACCTGGAAGACCTGGTCATGACCTCCTACCCCTACGTCTACGCGACCGAGCAGATCGCCGAATGTATCGAAGAACTGCGCGATTATTCCGAGGACTCCATCCCCGTCCTGGACGACGACAAAAAGATCCTGGGCGTCATCACGGCGACCGAACTGGTCGATGTCGTCGATGAAGAATTCGGAGAAGACTACGCGAAACTCGCTGGTTTGACCGCCGAAGAAGATTTGAACGAACCTTTGAAGAACAGTGTCAAGAAGCGTCTTCCCTGGCTGCTCCTGCTGCTGTGCTTAGGCCTGCTGGTCTCCTCCGTCGTGGGTGTGTTCGAACACGTGGTGGCACAGCTGCCGCTGATCGTTCTCTTCCAGTCCATGGTACTGGATATGGCCGGTAACACCGGAACGCAGACGCTGGCTGTCACCATCCGTACGCTGACCGACAGTGAACTGACCGGTAAACAGAAGCGCCATCACATCCTCAAAGAAATGCGCGTGGGTATGACCAACGGTCTGCTGCTGGGCATCTTCGCCTGCCTGCTGGTCGGCTTCTACATCACCATCGCGAAGGGCAAGCCGATCTACATGGGCTTCGCCACTTCCGCCTGCATCGGTGTCTCCCTGCTCTTCACCATGATCATTTCTTCCGCTCTGGGGTCCTTGATCCCCATGGGCTTCAAGAAGATCGGTATCGATCCGGCTGTGGCCTCCGGCCCGCTGATCACCACTGTCAACGATATGATCGCGGTCATCACGTACTACGGCCTGTCCTGGATCTTCCTGATCAACTTGTTCAAATTCGCCGGATAAGGTGGTGCATCTATGGATCAAAAAACTTTCGAACGATTTGACATGGCATTGCCGCCGGTGCGGACCAAATGGTACCTGCGGCCGCTGACGTATCTGCTGAGCGCGCCGGACGTATGGCTGCATCGTACGAAGATCCGGTACAATGGTACGGAAGGCTTGAAGCCGCCCTATATCATCCTCTGCAACCACAATGCTTTTCTGGACTTCAAAGTTCTGACCAAAGCCATCTTTCCGCAGCGGGCCAATTATATCGTGGCCATCGATGGGTTCATCGGCCGCGAAAAACTGCTGCGCAACGTCGGCTGCATCTGCAAACGCAAGTTCACCAACGATCTGGTCCTGATCCGCCAGCTGAAGCAGGTCCTGAAGAACGGGGACGCGGCTGTGATCTACGCGGAAGCGCGCTATTCCCTCTGCGGGACGACGGCGGTGCTGCCCTCCTCCCTGGGCAAGATGATCAAGATCTTCAAAGTACCTGTCGTGTCTTTCATCTGCCACGGACACCATGTGGATTCACCTTTCTGGAATCTGTACAAGCGCGGCATCCGGCCGACGGAAGCCGAAATGTCCCTGCTCTTTACGCCGGATGATCTGAAAGAACTGTCTGTGGACGAGATCAACGACCGCATCGTGCAGGCATATCAGTATGATGATTACGCCTGGCAGAAGGAGCGGGGTCTTAAGACCCATTATAAAAAGCGGGCCGAAGGCCTGCATAAAGTGCTCTATCAATGTCCGGCCTGTAAAACCGAGTTCCGCATGTCCTCGAAGGGTACCACACTCAAGTGCGATGCCTGCGGCAAGACCTGGACCCTGTCTCCTTTGAACGAATTGTCCGCGGATACCGGTGAGACCGAATTCTCCCATATCCCGGACTGGTACGAGTGGGAACGGGCGAATGTCCGCGCCGAGGTCGAGGCCGGCACCTATTCCTCCGGGCCGCTGCCGGTCGAGGTCGACACCCTGCCCAATGCCAAGCGCTATATTTATTTAGGCAAAGGCACTCTGGTCCATGATATGAACGGGTTCACCGTATCCGGCAACGACGTGGACGGGGATCCTTTCTTGATGGAGAAACCGGTCTCTTCCCTCTACTCCTGCCACATCGAGTATGATTATCTGGGCAAGTCCGGGGATTGTGTGGATCTGAACACCTTAGACGATACGTGGTACATCTATCCCTACGCAAAAGAAAAAGCCGCTCAGGAGCGGCTGCGGGCGGAAAACCCCGGGTTCTCCGTCACAAAGATGGCCCTGGCCACCGAGGAACTGTATTTCCATGAGCGGGCGGCCGAGGGCAAGCCCTGTCGAAAAGGGCTGGCATAAAGCAAAGAAAAATCGTGTCCTGATGGGCACGATTTTTTAATTTTACTGAGTCTTTTTGGAGAGAAATCTGAATATATTACTCCCTTGTCTTTAGAGAATAGTATTCCCACCGGTCGCGATCTTCTCCCCGATAGCAGAAGCGGTCGTATCCATTGCCGGTAAAGTTAAACATGAGCGGATCCGAAAGGACCTCGCCGCCCTGCAGCAGGAATTGGCATTCCAGTGTATCCGGTTTGAGCAACACCAAACGCCCGTCATCATCCTGCAGCAGGATCGTCTGGCCATCGGCCATCGCTTCGAGGATCATCATGATCGATGAACCATAAGGCTCAAAGTCGACCATCCCAGCCTCATTCAGAAAACTAGTATACGGTTCCAGCGCCGTTTGCCCTTCTTCATACTGCAGGAAGGAGACGGCTCCTGTCGTGCAGTCGATGTAATAGACCCATCCCTTTCGCACGGTGATATAATTTGTCAGCAGGATGTGCTGTGCATCTACGCTGTAGATCATCTCCGGCTCATAGGTAAACCGGATTCTTCCCAGGTCATACGTTTCCCGCGTGCCATCCGGACGTTCGATCAGAAGTTTGCAGATCTCTCCCGTATCAAGATCCATTTTCATGTCGCGTAAAACGACAGCAATACTGCCATCGGACAGGAAAGACGCGGCTTCAAGCACACATTGATCCGAATCAAACCCTTGGGTCCTGGAATAATCCTTGATCGTAAGCTTGTCGGTCTTTTTGTCGAGCAGAAAGACTTGTCCAGATGGAACCGGTCCCGGCGCAATCAACGTATCTCCGTATGCCGAATTGTACATATGTTCCCTTCCACCGTACATCTTCCCGGTCTCTGCGTCGATCATCCAGGTCATGCCCGTTCTGTCCTGTGCTGCGATGTAATCCCCACCGAAGGTCATGCCGATCGAACGAGGGGTCAGCCGATTCTCACCATCCAACCTCATATACGCATCGAACAGATCCACGTCTGCAGACATTTCGATCCCGGACTGAGCGTAACTGTATTCCACAAACTGCCGCATCAGTTCTTCCGCCTCGATATTCGCCGGCGTCAGATCGACTCTGCGGGCATCTGGTTCATTCCAGATATAGGGGATTCCGCCGTCATCTTTTTGCATGAAAAAGTTGCCCCGGGTGGTCAGTCCATAGAGAGCCGTGTCCTCACCGTCTCTGGCTTCGACCGGGATCTCAGTCTTGGTCATGACCGCCCGATGCTCCCAGAAGGAAGGCTTATTTTGTTGTTTGAACGGATTAGGAAAAGCGGTGCACGCGGTCAGGAGCAAGACCAGACACGCGGCACCGGCTAATGCTTTTTTCATAGGATCAATCCTCAGCTTCCTGCTCCAGGATCTTCACGAAATCATCCGTCTCGCCCAGATCCCACAGGATGGTACTGGTCATGTACTTGTCACGGATATCGCGGGAGCCGATGAAGGCATCGATCGTATCTTTCATGTTGATGCCCAGATCGGACGGGCGGGTCGGCTCGCCGATCAGATCCATCTGAGCGCGCAGCACAGCCAAATCCGGCAGTTCCTCGTCCATGATGCGGCAGATCTCCTCCCAGTTGTCCAGGATGCGCTTAAGCCGTACCGCGTGCTTGGCCGGGTCGTTCTTGTGTGCTTTTTCCTCGATGGCCAGCACTTCATCCGTCGTCTTGCCGAAGATCCGATGCATCTCCGCCGTCCAGGCATCCGGATCGAAGGCCGCCATATGCGCTTCCGCTTTTTCACGTGAAGGCACCAGTGCACGGATGTGTTTGTACAGTTTCATGGTCAGCACAGTGCCGACGCCCACCTGGATGCCATGCAGATCATAGGGTTCTTCCCGCTCCAGCGCCATCATCTCCCACATGTGTGAGAAATAATGCTCAAGGCCCGATGCCGGACGGGAAATATTGGCGTAGGCCATGGCGATGCCAGCCAGCACCAGACCTTCGGCGATCGTACCGATGGCCTCCGGATCTCTGGCAGGGATCCCTTCCACCGCATCGACCATGCGGGACAGTGCATGGCGCATGAGCGCGGCCACTTCTTCACAATAGTATTCCCCTGTGACGATGTGGGCGATCCGCCACTCGCAGGTCGCGATGTACTTGGCGATCATATCGCCGAAACCGGCCTGCAGCATGCGCATCGGCGCCTGCGCCAGGATCTCGGTATCCAGCAGGATGCCGCACGGCGCATGGTTGTACAAGGTCGTCTTCACTTTATTGACTTCCATGGAAGATGAGTTGGACGCGTATCCGTCCATGGACGGGGCTGTGCCCACCACCGCGTTCGGTACGCCGGTGGCCAGAGAAACGACCTTGCAGATATCGTTCAGGACGCCGCTGCCGATGGCCAGCAGCAGGTCACAGGATGGGTCGAAATGCATGACCACGCTGCCGACTTCCCACTCGCCCGGCTTCGGCCGGTCCATGGGCACGATATAATTGACATGGTCGATCCCGGCTTCCGTCAGGATCTCATCGACTCTGCGGCCAGCGGCTTCCCACGTGTTGCGATCACTGACCACGAAGGGTTTCTTCGCTCCGAGCGCTTCCAGCATCTTCGGTACTTCCGTGACGATGCCCTTGCCGATGTTCAGATATTTCAGCGCGCACACGTGCTTGCGTCCGCAAGCGCATTCATAGCCTTCCGGCCTGATCAGTTCCTGTAAAGACATTCCCGCAAATTTCATATGTTTTCCTCTTTTATAAGCTCCGGGCCTTGATGGCACCGGAGCTTGATTTTTCTTGTTTAGAATCCCTTGGAGGCGCTCAGATCATACACCTGTTTCAGCGCCGGATAGATCTTGGAATAGATCTCAAACGAATCCATGTAGGCTGCCTGGTTGGCCTTGATCGGCAAGGTCTCTGTCTCCACCTTGACGATATTGCAGGCTTCCTCAAGGTTCTTCCATACACCAGCTCCGACACCGGCTACCATGATGGCACCATACGCGCCGCCTTCACTGGCCGCGGACATGGTATAGACCGGCATGTCGAAGATATCGGCCTGCATCTGACGCCACAGCGGAGAAACGCTGCCGCCGCCGGACGTATAGACCTTCTCGCACGGGGTGAAGGAATTCAGGATATCGATGATCTGCTTCAGGGAATAGGTCACGCCTTCCATGACGGAACGGGTGATGTCCGCCCGGGTGGTGCCCAGCGACAGACCGTAGAAGGAGGCTCTCGCGTTGGGATCCGGATACGGGCAGCGTTCACCGGTCAGATACGGGGTAAAGATGACACCATGTGCGCCGGGGACGGACTGCTCCGCCTCACGGCCCATGATATCGTACACATTGACGCCGGTCAGCTTCGCTTCCGCCGTATTATGCTGGCACAGTTCATCCCGATACCAACGATACGCGCCGCCGGCTGTCAGCGGGCAGCCGAAGGAATGCCACAGACCCGGCTCGTTGTTGCAGAACATCTGCAGATCGCCGTTCGGGTTATTGTTGAAGCGGTCCAGTCCCATAGACACGTTGCCGGACGTACCGATGACCACGCCGATGATGCCCGGCTTGACCAGTCCGGCGCCTGTCGTCTGGATGACAGCGTCTCCACCGCCAAAGTATACGTTCAGTCCTTCCGGCAGCCCCGTAAGCTCCGCCGCTTCTCTCGTGATATGGCCGGCCAGTTCCGTAGATTCATGCGCTTCCGGGAAGATGCTGCGGTCCAGGCCCGCGATCGCGATCAATTCGTCGCTCCACTGACGCTCTTTCGTATTGAAGAAGCCGGTGCCGGACGCGTCGGACACGTCGATGCCCAGCTCTCCGGTCAGCTTGAAGCGGATGTAATCCTTCGGGCAGATGAACGTGACCATCTTCTCGAAGTTCTTCGGCTCCTCGTCCCGCAGCCACAGGATCTTGCCGCCGGTATAACCAGTCAGCATGCGGTTGTTGGTATAGGACAGCAGGCCCTGAAGGCCGCCCGCCTGCTCCGTGATCCAGTCGCACTGTTTCTGTGTACGCTGGTCGCACCACAGCATAGCCGGACGAATGACATCACAGTTTTTGTCCAGCACCACCAGTCCGTGCATCTGTCCGGAGAAACTGATGCCGACGATATCTTCTTTCGGCACCTGCGGCAGGATGACTTTCAGACCGCGCACCACGCCGTCCCACCAGTCGATGGGATCCTGCTCCGCCCAGCCCGGACGAGGCGTATATAAAGGATACTCCTGGGTAGAGGAGGCAAGGACTTTACCATCCTCATCCGCAACGATGCACTTCGCGCCGGAAGTTCCGACGTCAAGACCGACTAATAAACGTTTTTTCATGGTGAGCTCCTCCTGTTACATGATATCTTCCTTCAGCAGGAAGCGGATGCCGTACGGCGGTAATTGGATATGCGTCGTGTATTCACCGGTCTCGATATCGGTGACAGCGTTTTCCAGGCTGACAGTGACCGGATGCGCATTGAAATTCTGCACGATCGCGATCTCTTCTTCTTCGTTCTTGCGCAGATTCGCGGTGACACCTTCCGGCAGGGACGCATTGTCCAGCGCCTTTTCGAGCTGCAGATCCTCCGCGATCTCCTCGTAGAAATCCTTGTAGAAGTCGCGGCCGGCACGCGCGCACAGGTAATAGGCCTGGCCGAAGCCGAAGTAGTTCAGTGTCAGGGCCGGATAGCCTGCGTAGTAATCAGACTGATAGGTGCCCAGGACCTGCGCGGTGGATACATGGACCACGTCGCACATATCGCGCAGCGTGTATTCTTCGCCGCTGCCGTTCATCTTCATGGTGTTGGTCTGGTTCGGATACAGCGCATCGATCTCTTCGCTGTACAGGCCGAAGACGTCCTGCATGCCATACGGCGCGAAGCTCTGGAAGCAAAGATCGTTTTCATTGACCAGGCCACTCCAGTAGGTGCCGACCAGTGTGCCGCCCTTCTCCACAAAGGTGCGCAGCTTCTCGACGATGCCTTCGCGCTGCATGTACAGCATCGGTGCAACCACCAGCTTATAGTTCGAGAAATCGCAGGACATATCGATGATGTCCACTGGGATGCCCATGCGCCAGAAGGCGGAATAATGATCCAGCACGGTCGGACCATACTGCTTCGGATCGCCCGGACGGCTCTTGACGTCCAGACCGCCGCCGTTCAGCAGGCCTTGCATCTGATCCAGCGCCCAACGGTTCTCCCAGTCATAGATGATGGCGACTTCCGGCTGGTTGACGGTCTTGCAGACCTCCGGCAGCTTCTTCAGGCGGGAACCGACGGCCGCGACTTCGCGGAAGACGCGCGTGTTGGCGGTGCCATCATGACCGACGACCGCTCCGTGGAATTTTTCGGAGGAACCGCGGGATTTGCGCCACTGGAAGTATTGGACGGAATTGGAACCGTGCGCTACAGCCTGCAGTGAGGACAGCTCATGCATGCCCGGCTTCTTCATGCGGCAGACCGGATGCCAGTTCGTCACGCCCGGCACGCTCTCCATCAGCAGGAACGGCTCCTGCTTGATGCAGCGCATAAGGTCATGGGTGGCAGCCGCAGTGATCGCGACATCGCTTTCATCTTCCGGATTGGTATGCCAGAAAGGATAGTTGTCCCAGGAGGCAATGTCCAGAACGTCTCTGAATTTGAAATAATTCAGGCCATTATAGAACCCCATGAGGTTGGTTGTTACCGGTACATCAGACCCGCCAGCGCGGATCGCCTGCTTCTCCCAATCACAGAAGTCGACCGTACGATCGGTCACGAAACGCTGCCAGTCAAGGACGAGTCCATGCACAGAGTGCTCCCCCCGCATAAGCGGCGGCTCGATCTGATCGAAGGAATTGTAGGTATGGCTCCAGAACGCGGTCCACCACTGATGATTGAGCTTCTCGATCGTTCCGTATTTCCGTCTCAGCCAGTTGCGGAATTCCTGCTGACACAGCGGGCAGTAGCACTCACCGCCGAATTCATTGGAGATATGCCACAGGATGACACCCGGATGCTTGCCGAAATTCTCGGACAGCTTCTTGTCCATATCCCAGACCTTCTGACGATAGTACGGAGACGTGTAGCAATGATTGTGACGGCCGCCGAACTGATTGCGCACCAGATCCGGTCCCACGCGCAGCACTTCCGGATGATTTTTCGCCATCCAGATCGGGCGCGCCCCGGACGGCGTGGCCAGCACGGTATAGATCCCATTGTTGTACAGGTTGTCGATGACCTTCTCCAACCAGCCGAATTCATAGCGGCCTTCCTCCGGCTCCAGCGCCGCCCACGCGAAAATACCCACAGACGCGGCATTGACGTGTGATTGCTTCATCAGCTCGATATCCTTCTCCAAGATATCCGGCCTGTCGAGCCACTGGTCGGGATTATAGTCCCCGCCATGCAGCATCTGTTCGTTCAGGATTCTCCATTCCATGATGTGGGTTCCTTTCTAAATATTTGTGTCAAATATTTCATTTGCTCTTAACATTTTTCATATATTATAATATTTTCTTGATTATTTTCTTATATTCTGATAAAATGATCATCTCACTCTTTCTCTCATCTTGCCGTCGACCCACTGTATCGCTAGTCTATTCAACTCAGTGGGTATTTTTGAAAAATATACCCACTGGAGCAAGATCGTCCTTTACACAGTATGCCATTTTGCAGGTTGTCGACATACTATTCATATACTATTCGCATTTATAGTATGTCTAATGGACCCCTTTTCCCACATCAGTAACCGTTTATGTGAAAAAGTCGTCCAACTAGCCGGAATTGAGCATACGAAAGAGATGTTGGTTTCTTTACAGTAGGTATCCTCAACGAAACCTACCCACCGATTGAAGCCATAGGAATCGCCAGTATGTTAGAAAGGAGATTGCATGCCCTTCTTTTACCTTCCCGTCGAAAAGCAGCTCTTGATCTTGAACAAACTGATCTCAACAGCGCGAAGTTCGCATTCTTTACGACCAAATGAGAAACTGATCATCCAGAAACGTCGCACTGGTCTCCAATACTATGCTCGTCCTGAGATTCGTGGTGCTCAGCGAAGTTACATTCGAAAAGAAATCTTTCCCGCGCTTGTTCTTTAGCACAAAGAGAGTATGAACAGTATTCTTGAAAGCAGCAAACAAACAAAAAGGACGCCTGCTCGAGCTTATTTCCAATGGTACTGCTCGATCCGCTTCAATAATGTACCATGCTCTTGCAGAACCGTATGAATCTCTCCCGGAAGAACGCAAAGTCTTGGTCACACCCTATGTTCTTCCGGACGAACAATATATCCGGTCATTCCTGGAAACACCTTATGAGAGGAAAGGGTTTGCCGAAAGCGCACCCATGATCTTTTCAGAAAAGGGCGAACGCGTCCGTTCGAAGAGTGAAAAGATCATTGCTGACAAGTTGGCTCGTATGGACATTCCTTATCTTTATGAATATCCCCTTTTTCTTCATCGTATCAGTTGGATCCACCCAGACTTCACCTTGCTGGATATCCGCGAGCGTACGACAGTGATCCTGGAACATCTCGGAATGATGCAGGACTCGTCCTACCTGGCGACTGCTCTGTCAAAAATCGAAGATTATGCTTATGATGGCTATTTCCCGGGAGACCGGCTTCTGATCACCTATGAAGGCGGCAGTCATATTCTGAATGTAGATACCCTCGAGCACCTCATTCGCCACCGATTCTCTTCATGATCTCGTCCAGCAGTTCGTGCGCGGCCTGTTCCTTGCTCATCAGCGGCAGTTCTTTGACCGCATCCGCAGAGATCAGGGTCAGGACGTTGGTATCGCC
>JAILDJ010000135.1 GCA_024689505.1 Clostridiales bacterium | reverse complement strand
TTTTACCGCTCCAGGAACGCCCTCCCAGTGGAATTTGGAAGACGTTTGCACGATGCCCTGCAGTTCGACTTCATTGGTATAGAACAAGAAATGGCGGAGCGAGTTCTGATCATCGACTTCCGCGTCTTGCGTAATGATGGTGCGTAGCTTTTCCATAGACAGCATGTTCCTTTCTGCATTTGATAGACATATTGTAACATATGCAGGGATAAAAAGAAATATGTGGATTTTGTGGCAGTTCGATGTTAGAATATAGAAAAACACGCAGGAGGTTTTCATATGAACAAGATCCCCGTAGGTATCCAGGTCTATTCCGTGCGCGATCTGGCGCAAAATGACCTGAAAGGTACCATCCAGCAGTTGAAAGATATGGGATATGACGGTGTCGAACTGGCCGGTCTGTATGGATATAACGCGGAAGAGGTGCGTCAGATCCTGGATGAGGTTGGAATCCCCGCCATTTCAGCGCATGTACCGTATGTAGAACTGATCGGTGATATGGAAGAGACCATCCGCAAGTACAAGTTGATCGGCTGCAAGTATATCGCTGTGCCGTATCTGACGGAAGAATACAGACCAGGCACGCCCTTGTTCCCTGAAGTCGTAGAGAATATCCGGAAGATCGGTGAGATGTGCAAGAAGAACGATATCGTTCTTCTGTATCACAACCATGATTTTGAGTTCGCGAAGATGGACGATGGGAAGTACGCGCTGGACTATCTGTATGATACAGTTCCTGCCGATCTGCTGCAGACGGAGCTGGATACCTGCTGGGTACGCGTCGGCGGAGAGGATCCGGTCGAGTATATCCATAAGTATGCTGGTCGCTGCCCGGTCGTACATCTGAAAGACTACGTTGGTACCCGCAGCGCCCATATGTATGAGTTGATCGGTATCGAATCCAAGCCGGAAGAGAAGACGGAGGAATTCGGATTCCGTCCGGTCGGATATGGTGTGCAGGACATGCCGGCGATCGTGAACGCAGCCATCGAATCCGGTGCCGCCTGGGTCGTAGTCGAGCAGGATCAGTCCAAAGAGCGTCCAAGTATCGAAGCCGCACGCATGAGCATCGATTATATCCGCGCTCTGTAACCATTCGCAGAAAAACTTCAAGAAATGCCGCTTTTTCAAAAAGCGGCATTTTTATATGTTCATCTTCCGAAAAAAGACCTAATACATATATGGGGAGGTGGAGATATGATCATCCAGATCACAAGAAAAACCTGGCGCATCCTGGGCATCGTATTGGCGATCGCAGCCGCGGGCATCTTATATGCTTTTCCGCAACTGCTGGAACCTGTATTTTCAAAAACGAAGGATCCTGTTGCGGAAGAGGTCCTTACGGAGGATGTGGAAACGGTGTGTTCGTCCGATAAGGAAATTACTGCATCATCGGAACCGGCGGTATATGCAGTCCACGTTTCTGGTGCGGTCTGTCATCCGGATCAGGTCTGGTATCTGCCGGAAGGAAGCCGGGTCAAAGATGCGATAGAAGCTGCTGGAGGAGCATCTAAAAAAGCGGATTTGAGCCGGTTGAATCTGGCGCAGCCGGTAACGGACAGCATGAAGATCTACGTTCCTAAACAGGGAGAGATCATGAAAAATGATCTTGCATCAGGGGAGTCTGCATCGCAAGAACAGCGCCTGGTCAATATCAATACGGCAAGTGCCGAAGAGCTGACAAGTCTGTCGGGCATAGGGACCGCATATGCGGAACGGATCCTGCAGTATCGGGCGGAGAACGGTCCGTTTGCTGCTCCGGAGGATCTTATGAACGTCAAGGGCATCGGGGAAAAGACCTTTGAAAAGATCAAAGACCGTATCTGTGTCTGATGGCCTGCGAAAGCGGCCTGGTGTCATCTTGTGTGTGGCAGGGGTCATAGGGCTGACATCAGGCATGTGGCATGGTGGTCTTGCGTGCTTTCCGATCGGCGTCATCGCGTTTTTGATGGTCCTCGAGATCAAAAAAAGAGAAGAGAGGATCCTTGTGATCCTTGCGATCGTGAGTTTTATTCTTGGCATATTGCGTGGCCGCTTTGCCTTTGCACCGTATCGCACACAGGAAGACTTGCCGCTGGATGTGGTCGGTATCGTTCAAACGGTCCGCAGTTCACAAAGTGGGCTTTCTTTTGTGATGCAGACAAAAGATGCCAGGATCCGTGTATGGACTGATGTGCAGGATGTCCGGGAGGGGGATCAGGTGCGGGTCTGCGGCATGGGAGAAGTTCCGCAGCCACCTGCCAACCCTGGCGGATTCGATACTTTGATCTACGATGGGGCGAGGGGTGTGAAGTGGGAACTGAAGGCTGAGGAAATCGAGATCCTTTCGCGGGGACACAGGCCTTACGTCTTTCGCTACCTCTTTCTGTCACGCATACGTTCGACGTTGGAAAGCCTGCTGCCCAAAGAACAGGAAGGCGCCATATTGGCGATCCTGGCCGGGGACAGGTCCGATATGGATGCCGGTATGACGGAAGCCTTTCAGGATTGTGGGATCGCTCATATCATCGCGGTTTCTGGACTGCACGTGCAGGTGTTATGCACGATGTTGGAATGGTGTTTGGGCAAAATAATGGCACGAAAAAAAGCCCTGGCGGTCACGGGCGGCTGTGTCTGGGGGTATTGCTTTTTGACGGGCGGCGCTGTCTCTACGATCCGCGCCGCAATGATGCTGACGCTCCGTTTTGGAGCTGTGCTTTGCGGCCGCAAAGAGGATCCTCTCAATTCTCTTGGTCTCAGTGCCTTATGCGTCCTTTTATGGAGACCATTGTACCTCTTTGATGCCGCTTTTCAATTGTCATTTATGGCGACCTTGGCGTTATTTGTGGCGAGGCGTCCCTGGCTTCGATGCTATCGGATCCCGATGAAACTGCGCCGAAGCCTGGCCACGGCGCTGGCGGTCGTGACGTGGAGCGCACCGGTCACTTTGCTGCATTTTCATCAGATCAGCCTGTATGCCGTTCTGCTGAATCTGTTGGTCGTACCGTTGATGAGCATCGTGATCCTGGCATCCCTCGGCGCTGTACTGCTATCCCATTTTTCCGCGGATCTCGCACGCTTCCTGGTGGGCTGCGTCTATTATGTATTGGTCTTCTACCGAGAGGGATGTGGACTCATGCTGCGCTGGCGGGGCGGGATCCTGAGGTTGGGAGCGATGCCCGGCAGTGCGGTCCTGTTATATTATACTCTATATATCCTATGGATCATTCCAATTCGTGTTCGAAAGATCCGATTCCTACATATAGGGTGTTTCGTGCTTTTCTGTGTGATCCTATGCCTGCATCATCTCCAAACGCAGGCTTTGTTCTTAAGTATTGGACAGGGGGACTGTATGCTGCTGCGCAGCCGAGGCCGGGCCTATATCATCGATGCGGGACCGGGCTATGACAGATGCCTGAAACCTTGTCTGGAATACTATGGGATCAGGCAGATCGATGGTGTATTCGTTACACATATGGATAAGGATCACTCAGAAGGGGTCCTGCGGTTGCTGACAGATCCGGATTTCAATGTTCAGGCTTTATATCTGCCGGATCATCCGGTCCATGATTTCCATGAGCTTTTATGGGTCAGTTCGGCAGAAGTGCACTGGCTCAGCAAAGGTGAGCAGCTGCACCTTTCTGGGATCGATATCCGGGTGCTCAGTCCGGATCCTTCCGAAACCTATATAGATGAAAACAGTGGATCATTATGCTTGCAAGCGAGGACGAAACACGGTACAATATGTTGCATGGGAGATGCGGATCAAGATACGGAGCAGAGGATCCTTACTGCAGGTCTTGACGTGCGCTGCACGGTGCTCAAGGTCGGACATCATGGGTCCAGGACGTCGTCCTCAGAAGCATTTCTCACGGCGGCAGCGCCGCAAGCGGCGTGGATCAGCTGCAAAAAGAACAACAGTTACGGTCATCCGCATCAGGAAGTCCTTAAGCGCCTTAGGGCATGCGGGATCCAGCCTGTCATCTCCTATGAGACGGGCTGTCTGATCATGGATGAGGATCTATATACCTATCAGGAGGCATTCCGGAAGCGATGGATGCAGTAAATGCAATGGATGTGCTCAAACAGCAGATCGCGGACAAGCAGATCGGCTCCTTGTACCTGTTTTACGGGGATGAGGCCTATCTGATCGATACCTATCACACAAGGCTGAAAAAGAGTCTGCTGATGCCGGAGGATGAGCTCATGAATCTGGATGAGCTGGACAAACCTTCGGTACAGACCATCATGACTTATGCGGAGACCTTTCCCCTTATGGTCGACCGCCGCCTGGTCTTCGTACAGGACAGCGGTCTCTTTGCGATGAAGAAAAAGGGTGAAGGGGAGGAGGAGCCTGATTCCAGTGAGGATATGGAGACCTTGGAGGCGTTCTTTGCCAATATGCCGGAGACGACGGTACTGGTCTTCATCGAAAGCAACGTGGATAAAAGGACCCGCAGTTATAAAGCACTGACAAAATATGGCCTCGCGGTCGAATTCAAGACCTTGGATGAGGATGGCCTTGCCAAATGGATCATCATCGAAGCAAGGCGCAGAGGCCTCAAGATCGATCGACCGACCGCTGCCTATTTCATCCATGCAGTAGGTACAGATATGAGCGTCCTGCAGACGGAGATGAACAAACTGTTCTCTTATAAAGAAGGTACAGGTCTGATCGTCCATGAGGACATCGATAAGATCATCACACCGTCATTGGAGACCGATATTTTCCGGATGCTGGATGCCATGGGCAACCACAGGGCACGTGAAGCCTATCATATCTATAGGAATCTGATCATCACGGGAGAGAGCGAGCACATGATCTTCGCCATGACCCGGCGGCAGATCGATCTGCTGTATAAAACAGCCGTCTATCAGAGGGAAGGCTATCGTGCAGAGCAGATCGCTCAGGCGATGAAGACCCGTGATTGGATCGCACGCAAAAATATGCAGCAGGCATCCAAATTCGCCTTTGGTAAATTGAGGGAGGCCATGGAGGAGACCCTGCGCTTCGATGTGGGTATCAAATCCGGCACGATCACGCCGGGCAGAGCCATAGAATTACTGATCGCACGGTATGGATCACGTATGGCAGGGCGGTAGTTTTCACGCCCATCCATAAGGCCGCTTGCCAGAAGCCTTCAATGCATATGAAATACCCCCGTACGGGGTCTGGCGATGACCATGTACGGGGGATGTTCGTCCTTGTAGTTGAAATTTCCGAAAAAATCTATAAGTCTGCTTCGATTATGCCATGCGGTTGACGGCTTTGGTAAGACGGGCAACTTTGCGGGAAGCGGTATTCTTGTGGAAGATACCTTTGCTCTTCGCCTTGTCGATCGCGGACGTGGCGTTCTTGAGCGCTTCAGCGGCTGCTGCCTGATCGCCGGCGGCGATCGCTGCGTTGACCTTCTTGATAGCGGTCTTCACTGCAGACTTGATCATCTTATTGCGAAGGGTCTTTTTCTGGATGACTAAGATTCTTTTCTTCGCGGATTTAATGTTTGCCATGGAACTTTCAATACCTCCTGAGATGTGAATTCTATAAAGTTATAGAACGGACGACTAAGAC
Organism: Clostridiales bacterium; assembly: GCA_024689505.1. Taxonomy (GTDB): domain Bacteria; phylum Bacillota; class Clostridia; order Lachnospirales; family Bianqueaceae; genus RUG159. Next base: position 1,702 of record JAILDJ010000135.1, on the reverse strand, counting down.
ACAACCGATATTATATAACCAGCGAGACACAAAGTCAACAAGAAAAATGAAAAAAGTTGGCTTTTTCAGCGGGTTTGTGCTATAATGAACCGAATCTGACAAAGGAGTATAACGTACCTTTTATGACACCACAGGATCATATCCGAAATTTCAGCATCATCGCGCATATCGATCATGGGAAATCCACCCTGGCGGACCGCATCATCCAGAAGACCGGCCTTCTGACCGATCGTGAAATGCAGGACCAGGTGCTGGACAACATGGACCTGGAGCGAGAGCGCGGTATCACCATAAAGGCGCAGGCTGTGCGTCTCATTTATCATGCCAATGACGGGGAGGAGTATGTGTTCAATCTCATCGACACACCCGGTCATGTGGACTTTAATTACGAAGTATCCCGCAGCCTTGCGGCCTGTGAAGGCGCTTTGCTTGTGGTAGACGCGGCCCAGGGCGTGGAAGCGCAGACGCTGGCAAACACCTATCTGGCCATGGAGCACGATCTGGAGATCGTCCCGGTCATCAATAAGATCGATCTGATCGCCGCCGATCCGGAGCGTGTGAAGCAGGAAGTCGAGGACATTCTGGCGATCGATTGTTCCGATGCGCCGCTGATCTCAGCCAAAGTAGGCATCAATATTGAAGCTGTGCTGGAGAAGATCGTGGAGCAGATCCCGCCGCCCCAGGGGGATCCGGATGCGCCACTCAAGGCTTTGATCTTTGATTCTTTGTATGACCCGTACCGTGGCGTCATCGTATTCGTCCGCATCGTGGATGGTTCCATGAAGGCGGGCACTCGCGTGCGTATGATGGCGTCCGAGCAGGAATATGAACTGGTCGAAGTAGGCCATATGGGCGCCGGCCGCCTGTTCCCGTCCGAGGACTTATCCGCCGGTGAAGTCGGTTATTTTACCGCCAGTATCAAAGAAGTGCAGCATACCCGTGTGGGTGATACGGTCACAGATGCTTTGCGTCCTGCAAAAGAAGCGCTGCCGGGCTATAAAAAGGTGCAGTCCATGGTGTTCTGCGGCCTGTTCCCGGCGGATGGTTCCAAGTATCCGGATCTGCGGGATGCCCTGGAGCGCTTGAAATTGAACGATGCTTCACTGTCCTTCGAAGCGGAAACTTCTACGGCGCTGGGCTTTGGCTTCCGCTGCGGATTCCTGGGCCTTCTGCATATGGAGATCATCCAGGAGCGTCTGGACCGTGAGTTCAATCTGGACCTCATCGCGACCGCACCTGGCGTTATCTATAAAGTACACAAGCTCAACGGTCTGGAGATCGATCTGTCCAATCCGGCGGATATGCCGGATCCTGCGGAGATCGCCTATATGGAAGAGCCTATCGTCAAGGCGGAGATCATCCTGCCGACGGAGCATATCGGCGCCATTATGGATCTGTGCCAGGACCGCCGCGGCGAGTACCAGAGCATCGAGTATCTGGAGGCGACACGCGCACTTCTGACCTATCACATGCCCTTGAACGAGATCATCTATGATTTCTTCGATGCCTTGAAATCCCGTTCCCGCGGCTATGCGTCCTTTGATTATGAGCTGATCGGTTATCAGCGGTCAGATCTGGTCAAATTGGATATGCTGATCAACCGAGAGCCGGTGGATGCCTTGTCCTTCATCGTCCATGAATCCAAGGCCTACGAACGCGGCCGCAAGATCGCGGAGCGCCTGAAGGAAGAGATCCCGAGACA
>JAILDJ010000231.1 GCA_024689505.1 Clostridiales bacterium | reverse complement strand
CCCCAGATCATGCAGATAGTCCCAGATCTTTTTCCCATCATATTTGAAATAGGACTTCTTGGACAGGAAACTGATCACATCGTTTCCGCCCTGTTCTACCGTGACGGTCTTGCCGACCTTATGCTCTTCCGTATGGTTCGTGATATGATTCACGAATTCGAAAGGTGACGCGCCGAACAAGGAGAACTTCAGCATCTTTCCTTCATAGACTGTTTGACCGTTTTCGTCTTCCAGATAGAACGCCTGCTTGACTGTTTTCAAGGCCGGCTTCAGCATGTACTTAATTGCCATTGCTCCACTCCTCTTCCTGTTCTTTCATTCTTTTGTATTTCTTGACCGCATTGGCAGCACTGAGGATACCGCCCACAAGCATCGCGGCTCCCGCAGCGATGATGATCAGTGGAATGACGAGGCTCTTGGTCTGCGTGATATTACGCGGGTCCTCAGGATCGTAATAGATCGTCATCGTTTTGCCTTCTTTGTACTTCGGCAGGCCTCCCAGCTCCGATTCATACGATTTGCCATCCACCGTGTACTGCACCGTAATGACATAGGTCGCCTCGACGACATTTCCATCGCCATCGGTATAGGAATCCTGTTCCAGTTCAACTTTCGTGACGGTCGATTCTGTCTGGATATAATCCTGATTCTGTGTACTGCCAATGAAAAAGATGATACCGAAAACGACCACCATGATGCCTCCGGGGATCAAAAACCTTGCCAGTCGGGATTCCCGGAGAATTGTCACGATCTTGTTCATTGATGGTTCCTTCTTTCATATATTATTTATCTTGTATACATTATATCCAAAGATTCGGATATTTCAAGAAAAAAGGCAGGTGGCGCATCCGCGTCTCCTGCCTTTTGGGATCAAACTTGTTCGTATACTTTTTCTGCCGGCTTACCGGTATACAACTGATAGTAGCGGCCCTTCTCATCCAGCAGCTGCTGGTGCGTACCGCGCTCGATGATGCGGCCTTTTTCCAGGACCATGATACAGTCGGAATTCATGACGGTGGACAGACGATGCGCGATGACGAATGTCGTGCGACCGGCCATCAGCTTGTCCATGCCTTCCTGGACCAGTTTCTCGGTATGGGTGTCGATGGAGGACGTCGCTTCGTCCAGGATCAGGACCGGCGGATCGGCGATCGCCGCACGGGCGATGGCAAGCAGCTGTCTCTGACCTTGTGACAGGTTGCCGCCGTCACCTTTCAGTTCGGTGTTGTAGCCCTTCGGCAGGCGGCGGATGAAACCATCGGCATTGGCCAGTTTCGCCGCTGCCCGGACTTCATCATCCGTAGCATTCAGTTTGGAATAGCGGATATTGTCCGCGACCGTACCGGTGAAGAGATGCGTCTCCTGCAGAACGATGCCAAGGCTTCGACGCAGGTCGCTCTTCTTGATCTTGTTGACGTTGATGCCGTCGTAGCGGATCTTGCCATCCTGGATATCGTAGAAGCGGTTGATGAGGTTGGTGATGGTCGTCTTGCCGGCGCCGGTGGAACCGACGAAAGCGATCTTCTGACCGGGCTCCGCGAACAGACTGACGTTGTGCAGGACCATCTTGTCCTCCACATAACCAAAGTCCACATCGTCCATGACGACGTTGCCCTGCAATTCGACCAGTGTCGTGGTGCCGTCCGCTTTATGCGGATGCTTCCAAGCCCACACGCCTGTATGCTCTGTGGTCTCGCTCAAAGTACCATCGATATTGCGCTTCGCGTTGACCAAAGTGACGTAGCCGTCATCGACTTCCGGTTTTTCATCGATCAGGTTGAAGATACGCTCCGCGCCGGCCAGTGCCATGACGATGGAGTTGAACTGCATGGACAGCTGGCTGATGGGCATGTTGAAGCTGCGGTTGAAGGTCAGGAAAGAGACCAGCGCACCCAGTGTCAGACCGCCGATGCCGTTGATCGCCAGGACCGCGCCGACGATCGCGCACAGCACGTAACTGACGTTGCCGAGCTGACCGTTGATCGGGCCCAGGATGTTGGCGAAGCGATTCGCCTTGTTGGCGGAATCGAACAGTTCATCATTGATGCGGTTGAAGGTCTCGATGTTCTCTTCTTCATGATTGAAAACTTTCACGACCTTCTGACCTTCCATCATTTCCTCGATGAAGGCATTGACGATACCCAGATTCTTCTGCTGTGCCAGGAAGTAACGGCCGGTCAAACCGCCGACCTTACCGGTGGTGACCGTCATGACCGCGACCATGACCAACGTCAGCAGCGTCAGCGGGATGGACAGTGAGATCATGCTGATAAAGACCGTCACGACTGTGAAAAGCGACTGGAACAGTGAGATGATGCTCTGACTGATCAGCTGGCGCAGCGTGTCGATATCGTTCGTGTACATGGACATGATATCGCCATGTTTATGGGTGTCAAAGTATTTGATCGGCAGGCTCTGCATGTGGTCGAACATCTCGATACGGATATTGCGCATCGTACCTTGCGTGACGTTGACCATGATGCGGGCCTGGATCCAGTTGGCCAAGGCGCCTGCCAGATAGAAGATCGCCACCCGGCCGATCGCACCGGCCAACGGCCCGAAATCCGGATCCGCCTGTCCGATCATCGGCAGGATATAAGAATCGATCAAAGTACGGGTGAACAGTGTGCCCTGGACGCTGGCAAGAACGCTCACCACGATGCAGATCAATACGATGACGAAGTGGAATTTGTAATCCCGGAATACGAATTTCAGCGTGCGTCCAAGAAGCTTAAACGGATGCTCTACTTTCTTTCCGGGGATCCTTGCTCCCCTCGGTGCTCCCGGTCCCGGCATTACAATTCACCTCCCTTCTCGTCAAAGTCGCCCGACCCTTGTGTCTGGGCTTCGACGATACTTCTATAGATCTCGTTGGTTTTGACCAGTTCATCATGCGATGCGAAACCATCGACCCGGCCTTCTCTTAAGACCAGGATCCTGTCCGCATGCTGGATACTGGAGATACGCTGTGAGATGATCAGCTTGGTCGTATCCGGGATCTCCTCCGCGAATGCCTTGCGGATGCGGGCATCGGTCGCGGTATCCACCGCACTGGTGGAATCATCCAGGATCAGGATCTTCGGATTCTTCAGCAGCGCACGGGCGATACACAAGCGCTGTTTCTGACCGCCGGAGACGTTGCTGCCGCCCTGCTCGATCTTGGTGTTATACCCTTCAGGCAGGCTTTCGATGAAATCATCGATGCAGGCCAGCTTCGCGGCTCGGCGGCACTCTTCTTCCGTTGCGTTCTTATTGCCCCAGCGCAGGTTGTCGTAGATAGTACCGGTGAACAGGACGTTCTTCTGCAATACGACGGAGACATTGTCACGCAGGGTGACCAGGTCGTACTTGCGGACATCGTTGCCGCCCACTTTCAAGGTACCCGAAGTGACGTCGTACAAGCGGCTGATCAGGTTGACCAGCGAGGATTTCGCAGAACCTGTCGCACCGATGATACCGATGATCTCACCCGACTTGATGTGCAGGTCGATGTCCTTGAGGACCGACTCACGCGCGTCTTTGCTGTAAGAGAAGTCCACGTCATCGAAATCGATGGAACCGTCCGGCACTTCCATGATCGGATTCTCCGGATTGGTCAGATCGCTCTTCTGCTCCAGCACTTCGCAGATACGCTTGGCACTGGCCGCGGACATGGTCATCATGACGAACATCATGGACAGCATCATCAGATTCATGAGGATGGCCATGCAGTAGGACAGAAGGCTCGTCATCTCACCGGTCGTCATTTCGCCGCGGATGATGAACTTCGCGCCGAACCAGCTGATCAAGATGATGCAGGTATACACCGTCAGACTCATGATCGGGCCGTTCAATGTCAGCAGACTTTCCGCCTTGACGAACATATTGTAGATGTTGCCGGCGGCACGCTTGAACTTCTGCCGCTCATAGTCCTCCTGGACGTAAGCTTTGACCACACGGATCGCGGCTACATTTTCCTGTACGCTACGGTTCATTTCATCGTACTTTTCAAAGACCTGACGGAAGTACTTCATGGTCTTGGTGGCGATGCTGATCAGCGCGATCCCTAAGAAAACGACTGCGACGAGATAAATGGTGGCCAGTTTGGCATTGATCAGAAATGCCATGGTCATGGAGATGATCATGGAGAACGGAGCACGGATACCCATGCGCAGGATCATCTGATAGGAGTTCTGCAGGTTGGTAACGTCCGTGGTTAGACGCGTGACCAGACTGGATGTGGAATACGTATCGATGTTCGAGAAAGAAAAGGTTTGGATGTTCTCGAACATGGCCTTCCGCAGATTGCGTCCGAAGCCGGTGGACGCGCTGGCACCGAAACGTCCGCCCATGATACCGGCGAACAGGCTGACCAGCGCCGTCAGGAGCATCAGGCCGCCCATCAGATAGACATGGTTGATGTTGCCCTTGGTGATGCCCTGGTCGATGATCGACGCCATGATCAGAGGAAGGACCGTTTCCATGATGACCTCGATCAACATGAAACATGGGGTCAGAAACGAATCTCGTTTGAATTGGCCGACATAGCGGCCCAGTGTTTTGAGCATTCCTCTTGTTCCTTTCATACACTACATAGAAATGATTAACTACTTAACTTTTTCTATTATAAAGGATACGAAGCGGGTTGTCAATGCTTTATAACAAAAAAAGACGTTGGTTTCCCAACGTCTTCCGAATGCAGTTGATCAGTAGATGACCACGGCCTGTGAACCGCGCGCTTCATAAAGAGATTTGATCCATTTCAGATCGTACGTGCCAACTCCGGAGATCGAATCCGACAGGTAGACCTTACCCTTCTTTCGATCAAATCCTTTCAGAACGACCGTATGCGAGTTGGAATAGACCTTGTACGCCACGCCCTGATAGTACTGTGTGCCGGCATACTGCTTACCCAATTTCGCCTGATACATGGTCGTCCAGATGATGACAGGTCTGCCTTCTTCGATGTGATCCAGCAGGCTGGAGAAAGTCGCGCCTGTCAGGTTGTAGGCCTGCATGGTGCTCTTCTTTTTCTTCAGATACTTATTGGCAGCCATCGCAAGGCCCGGGGCCGCGATGGAATTGCCGGTACTATCGTGCGGATTGCCCCAATACTTCGTCACGAAATTGGAAGTGCTCCGCGGAATGATCTTATCCGCCAGATAGGTCGTAGACAGGTTGTATCCGTAGAACAGCAGGACATTGGTCAGCGCCACAGCCTCGCAGCCGTTCGGCAGGCTCGGATACTGCATCCGGCAAGGCACGCTGAGGTTTTTAGAATTCAGATTATATTTGATCTTGATCTTTTTCTTGCCGCTCCAGGAACTGAATACGTTTTTCCCGTCTACCTTCTTGTACGCACGGATACGCACATAATAGGTCTTGTACTTGACAAGTTTCGCGATCTTTTTACTGGTCGTAGCACCGTTTTTGATCGTGACCGTCTTGGCCGAGGTCATCTTGCTGTTGTCCGCGTACTGGATCTGATACCCTACCGCTGAGGTGACGACCTGCCATTTGACCGTCATGGTCTTCCAGGCTTTGTTAGTCAAGGAAACGAACGTCGGTGTATAGAAGGTGACCTTCGCCTTTTTGGACTTGGTCCATCCCGTATTGACCTTGACACCATCGATCATCTTATACGCCCGCAGACGTACGTAATAAGTGGTATCCGCCTTCAGTGACGGGATCTTGCCGCTGACCGCTCCGCTGCCGCTGATCTGTACGATCTGCGCGCCGGTGTACTTGCTGTTCGTAGCGTACTGCAGTTCAAAACCGGATGCACCAGGCACCTGGTTCCAGGCTACGTTCAGTGCCGCGCCGGAATTGTTGGCGACACTGGACAAGGTCGGCTTGAAGAAGTCGACGGTGATGGTGACAGGTGTCGACCATTCGGACCATACGTCATCTTCTTGGCCGCGCACCTGCAGCCGATAAGAAGCACCGGCAGTAAGCCCCGTGACTTCCTTCAACGCAACGCCGCTTCCAACACTTAAGATCCGCTCCTCTTCTGCGCCAGACTCGGGTATCACTCTAAGTTCATATGCATCCGCCCCGGCATCGGCCCAGCTGACTTTGATCGCTTTATCTTTATGATTGACCGCAGCGGTGATCTGTGGAACCTCGGGGACCTCCTCCTCGATCATGAAGGTGATCGCTTCGCTCCAAAGGTCTGTCTCAGCCGCAGACAACGTGCGGATACGGACATAGTAGGTGATGCCGCTGTCCCACAGGAACAGCAGATTCTCATAATGATCCGCCGCACCATCATCGATCGTGATGGTCTTGACTTCGACAAATTCCTCATCAACAGTATACTGGATCTCATAGCCGTCGGCTCCTTCGACCGGCGTCCACTTCATGTTGAGCCGCTCTTCCTCTTTCAGGATCTCGACGGCAAAGTCTGTCGGTGCAGGCAATGGTTCAACAGCAGGGGGCTCCGGTTCTTCGGGTCCTGTCGGTTCTTCCGGTTCTTGAGGTTCCTGCGGATCCTCGGGTTCCTGGGGATCCTGGGATTCCTGTGGTTCTTGGGGTTCCTGAGGCTTTTCCGGATCCTGCGTATCCCCAGCGCCGGGGGCTTCCGTCACAGGTGCGTCCGGCGCTCCTGCTGAAGGATCTTCCTCGACGACCACGGGTGTGCCGTCTTCCGGAAGATCCTCCTGCGCACGCAGGACTGCTCCCTGCGGTATGAGTATGAGTATGGACAGGATCGCTGCCCAGACGCGCATGGTGATTCTTTTCACGATCGACTCCTTATATGTGCAGACAGGTCCAATGCCCTGTCACTTTCTCGTTACATCGTATCATACCATGCCTATCGATTGATTACAATCCATAAATCTGAGAGAATCAGGATTTTATGCGCCGTCTTCCATCGCGATTTCGATATGATCCTCCGGATCCGGCAGTCCACGGGTGATCTGCTGGATCTCCCTGCTCACCGTGTCAAACCGCACCAGGAACTGTTCGTCGTTTTCCGTTGTGACTGAGACCTCAACGACACCGGACAAGTAGCTGTATATGTCGAAATCGTCCTTCTGGACCATCTCTTCCATATAAGATATCCAGTCTTCATCCCCGTCCCTTGGCAGGAGGATCCGCATATCGAGCTGCTGCACGTTCTTCAACTGCATGCCCATCGCTTCCATGGTCCTTGTTACGACAGCTTCGCTGCTGTGTGACCCTGCAAACGCGCGGCCCTCTTCCAGATACGCTTTCAGTGGCGCGACATCCTTGCCTTCACCTTCACCCCAGGCGATCAGCTGTTGGATCGTTTCACCGCGCAGGCCTTCTTCTCCCGGCATGATCAGCTGCCAATCCCCAGTGATCGAATCCAGGTAAACAAGGAAATGCGCATCATCATCGTTTCGGACCGCATACTGCGCCCGGCCACTCAGATAGTCTTTCTCATCGAAAGCAAGGCTCGGCCAGTACTCGACGTTCCAGCCGGATGCAGGGGTCAGTCCGGTCGTCTGCTCCAGGATCCGAGCGGCCTGATCCACAGCTTCCCCAGGCGTCAGTTCCGCTTCTGTGGGTCTGGTGGGGTCGATCTCCGCCTCTGCCGGTCCTTCCTCCTCCGGAGTCTCAGCGCCGATGGTCCATCCGCTTTGTTCGGTTTCATAAAGATACGTGTCAACGAATACAAAGGTATATCCTTCCGGTGACTGCTCTTCCTTGGCCTGTTCTTCCGGAACATACTCTTCTTCCTCAGCCGTACCGAACACGTCGGAACCGGCATATTCCGGCAGATCCTCGAGCGTGAGCCGCTGCCAGCCGTCTTCTGCTTCTTCCGCTGCTTCAGGCGCCGTCTCCTCAGGCTCTTGCGAGGTTACCGATTCTTCCACCTGGGTTTCCATCTGGCCGGTCTCTTCTGTCTTCTCGGAGACCGCTTCTGCCGGTGTCGTATCGTCCAACGTCTCTGCCTCCACGGTGGGGATCTTGCCCAAGCCGGCCGTGCATCCTGTACAAGCTGCAAGCATGACGAGAATCATGCTGCCACATAATAATCTTCGTTTCATGATCTGCTCCTTTCCAGATCCGTATCGGATCTTATGAGCAAATGATACCCATGCCGTGTGTTCGTTTCGTCATCAAGTTGTTGCGGAGTCGTAAAAGTTGACAAAAGCGATCGTGCCCGTTCCCGGTGCGCTTTCGTACCGAAGCTCTGCCCCGTGCTCGGCCACGATGGATCTGCACAGCGCCACGCCAAGTCCAGCGCCGCCTTCCTTGCGCGACCGGGCTTTGTCCGCACGGAAGAAGGGCTGTCCGATCTTTTGCAGCATCTCCTGGTCCATGCCACAGCCTGTATCGACGACCCGCACCTGCCTGCCCTCCAGGGTGATGGAGACCACTCCGCCGCGTTCCGATGCCTTGACCGCGTTATCGATCAGATTGATGCACAGGCTTTCCAACAGCGTCCTGTCTCCCTGGATGATCGTATCTTCCTCTGCATGGACCTTCAAAGCAACGCCCTTTTCTTCAGCTTTTGGCTGCGCAGAGGCTGCGGCGAACCGTACGATCTCGGCCAGGTGCACAGGCTTAAGTTCCAGGCCTTCGTGCCGCAGCACCGAGAGTTTCATCAACTGCTCCGAAAGCTTCAGAAGTCGGTCACTTTCTTTTCGTATGATCTCTGTCCCTTCGTACAATGTTTCCGGATCTGCACTGCTCCGCTGCAGAAGATCCGCGAACCCGCGGATCGCAGTCAAGGGAGTGCGCATTTCATGGCCAAGATCATCGATCAGCCGCTGCCTTGCTTCTGATTCTTCCTTCAATTCCTGGATCTGCTGCGCCACGGTGCCGCTCATCTGCTCCAAAGCCCGGGCCAGGTCTCCCAGTTCATCTTGCCGGGCGGCCGACTTCATAGCGGGACCATCATACCGGCCTTCCGCGATATGAGAGGCTTTATCTTCCAGCTCGCGGACCGGACGGTTCAACCGCCGCAGCACGATGCACAGGCCGATGGCAAACAGGACGATCAATCCTGCCGCCAGCACCAGGTACCGCACGATCGTTTCATACCATGTCTGAAAAAAAGGTTCCATGTCTTCCCCCAGGCCGCAGCGATACCCAGCAAGATCCTCTTCCAGGACCGTGACCGCCACCAAAAGGCGATGTCCGCTCTTAGGATCGGTCAGAAGCTGGCATCCCCGCTGTCCCGGCTGCAGCGCGGCAGTGATCTCCGGGAGCTCTCCATAGGAAGGACCATCGGTCTTTTCTGCCATGAACTGATATCCCTGTGCCCGCAGCCGCTTCGCATAGATCTGAAACAAGACCCGGATCGCTTCGGGATCTCGTTCCATAACGGCGGGAATATCGGATGCCAGCTGCTCCACCACCGTATGCTGGGTATACAAGAAGGCTTCTTTATGAGCTTTGAAACTGTTATTCACACTATACTGCGCGAATACCGCGAATCCACCGACGAGGCAGACAATGAACAGGATCAGTACGGAAAGATAGAGTTTCTGCCAGTACTTCAAATGCCGGAACATCATTTACCTCCTGTCTGCAGCCGGTAGCCGACCTTATAGACGGTCTGGATCTCTTGTTCGAGGTTCAGCTTTTTACGAAGTCGCTGGATGTGTACGTCGACCGTCCGCGTGTCACCCTCATAATCATAGCCCCAGGCCGTTTCCAGGATCTGTTCCCGGCTGAGGGCCAGGTTGCGGTTGATGATCAGCATCTCCAGTAAGGCGTATTCCTGAGGCGTCAGGGTGATCTCTTCCTCCTGCAGGAAGACTCTGTGTCCATCCAGATCCACGCGCACGTCCTTGAGTCGGAATTCATTCTGATGCTTCTTCGTGCGGCGCAGCACGTTTTCGACGCGTGCCAGTACCTCCAGAATTTCAAATGGCTTGATGATATAATCTTCGGCGCCACCGGATAGTCCTTGCAGCCGGTCCTCGAGACCCGTGCGGGCCGTCAGAAAGATGATCGGCACCTCTCCGCGCACCTTTTCCATAACAGAGAAACCATCCAACCCCGGCATCATGACGTCCAACAGCAGCAAGTCCGGCTGCCGGGAACGGACTGCCTGTACGGCTTCCACTCCATCATAGACCTGGAGCGGCGTATGCCCGACCAGCCGCAGATTGGCAGCGATCAATGTATTGATGGACGTATCGTCCTCCGCGATCAGGATCTTTGCCATGTTTTTGCTCCTTCGTTTTATCTATCGTAGACATATTATAGCAACGGTTTATTGCCGTTTTGTAAACGGATATCAAAACTATAGCATCCGATACCTGGGATTACAAATGATAATTTCATTAAAAGCCCTTGACATCTCCGACCAATGATGGTAATATATACTACGCTAACGGCGTGGGGGTATAGCGCAGTTGGGAGCGCGTCTGAATGGCATTCAGAAGGTCACGGGTTCGAATCCCGTTATCTCCACTCAAAAATACCAGAGAATATTCTCTGGTATTTTTACATCCAAGGCAGATCTGCAGGAGGTGCAGTATGGCAGAAGAAAACAAAGATCAGGTCCTGAACGAAGAGGCTGTAGAAATGGTGGAAGAAACGGCTGCGGCTGAAGAGCACAAAAGCCCCGTTGATGAGCCGTACCAGGTCTTCTCTTACAAAGAGCCGGAATCTTTCGAATACGGCGGCAACTATTTCGTCTATGGCATGGCCATTGGACTGGTCATCGGTATCATTCTGTTCTACCTGTTCGGTCAGAATAAATATCTCCTCAGCATCGCCACGATCGGCGGCGCCATCATTGGTGCATGCATGAAGAAAAAAAGCGGCTCCGGCAAGTAACGCAAATTTCTTCATTTTTGTCCTTGACAAACCCCTGGCTCCGCGCTATACTAATATAGCTTTCGGAATGTAGCTCAGTTTGGTATGAGCGCTTGGTTCGGGACCAAGAGGCCGCAGGTTCAAGTCCTGTCATTCCGACGCAAAACCCCTTTTGCAAATGCAAGAGGGGTTTTTTGTGATTTAAATATTTAGAATTTCGCCATTTACGTCCCATTTGAAAGATGGTGTTTTCTACAACGTAGTCCTATCGCCTATTTTACGTTCTTTCAAAGGCTCTCATTTCTAGAACGTAATCGGCGACGGCCATTACGTCTCATTTCGATTCCTCTCGTTTTCAGAACGTAATCATCCCCCCAACAGGGAATCTCACTTTGCCTTCTTCTCTTTACGCAGTGCTTTTCCGATCGCCGTGCCGATGGAAGTGATCACTACGGTCGGTACCACGCAGAAGGCACAGGCAAGGATATAGTTGGGTGCAGCCAGGTAGTCCGGCAAATTGATATGCACAAGATCTGCGATCCAGGTGCCCAGCCGGATCACCAGATCCGTGATCGTCCAGCAGACCTGTGCGCTGAAATCTGCCAGTTTTTCGATGGTATGGAACAGGAACGCAACAACCGGCTGTGTCAACGAAAAACCGATCTGCCGGTCCATTTGACCGAACATGTTCGTGATATCCATCATGGTGCCGGCTTGCGCGTAGATCAGCTGGCAGAACACAAAGCTGATCATGGTAAAGCTCAAGGTATACATGATGAATCTGCGCTTGTCTTCTTTGCCGGTGCAAATAATCCCCGCCGCAAGAAACAGTCCCAGACCGATCAGTCCGCAGATCCAAAGTTCCATGGAGGGCTGCAGCACTTTCATGATCAACGGTATGGCAACGCCGATCGCGAACATGACCCAGCCCTTCATTTTATGGAAGGACAGGAACTGTTTGGTCTTGATCATGCTGATGATCTTCTGCACCAGATTCACCACCAGGAAGATCAAGGTCAATGCCAGCCAGAACAGCATCATGATCTGGCAGCCCATCCGCCACTTGACCAGATAGAAAACTGCGTTGATCACCATGAAGGCGGTCGCCCACATGTAGATCCCGTGCAGTTTGCCAAAGTAGTTGACGTTCAGTTTGCCGCTGTACAGATAAATATACAGGATGAAACCGACCGGCACGATCAGCAGCAAGTGCGTCCAGTATCCTCCGATCATGTTCAGCAGGCACATACCGAAGGAGAGGATGAAGCACACGAACAGTTCACAGAAACCGGGCCGTTTCGTCATCTGGATACCGCTCCATGAAGCCAGCAGGCAGCAAGTGATCGCGATCCATATATGCTGGGTCTGCTCTGGTGTGTGGAACGAAGCCCAAACGGCAGGGATCATCAGAAGGCCATAGGCCACCCAAAGCATCGCCAGCGCCCAGACAGGAAACGCATTCTCATTGATCCGGTACGGTGTAGTATCGATCGAAGCGCTGCCACCGTAATAATACGGTACACTGGGTATACTGCCATAATCCCCGTAGGGGTCCGTATAGCTGCTGCCATAGGTGTTCGTCGGCTGTCCATAAGTGTAGGAATAGGTCGTCGTACCATCGTCCAGAAAGTTATTATACGTATAAGATTTGGTCTTCGTTCCATCGCTGTTGTACGTGGTGTATCCATCATCCAGGATGTTCTTGTACGTGGTACTCTTGGAGCCGTCGCTGTGATAGGTCGTCGTACCGTTGTCTAAAATATTGTTGTAGGTCGTGCTTTTAGACCCATCACTGTGGTACGTGGTGACACCATCATCGAGGAGATTCTTATACGTCGTGCTCTTCGTACCATCATCATGATACGTGGTATACCCGTCGTCAAAAAGATTCTTATAGGTCTTATCTGGCATCGTTGGTCTTCCTTTTATAAGAATTGATGGATCGCCATCAGGTGCAGGCTCAAGGCGATCAGCAGCTGTCCCGCATAATATAGACCGATATTGGTATTGCGCAGGCTCTGTTTGAACGTGTCGCCGAATGTATTGAGGATCAATACGATGTCACTGATGAGGAACAGCAGTGCCCCTGCGGCAAACACCTGCGTGAATCTGGACGGCCCCGTAAACATATTTCCGATCGCGACGCAGTTCAGGAGCACGACAGCCCCGATATACACGACGCCAAAGATCTTGAACGCCGTTTTCGCAGTGATCCGGCTGAAGATCCAGATCATCAGGAGCGCCGTCAGGATGACGCCGATGATCACATACGTGAGCGTATAGAGCGACAGTGGCAGGATGGCGGCTAGATACAGGACGTGTCCGGCGAGGAACACCAGGATCCCCACCAGAAAGATGAGCTGCCCTTTTTTAGGGAACACCATCCGCAGGTTCAACAGCACATCGGCAATGCAGCCGAGGACGAGGCCGCAGAGGATCCGGTTCGATATGCTCCCTTGCGGAGCACATAGGAACCCAAGGATCACGAAACACAGAGAGGCCAGCCCTTTCAGGACCACCGCGGGCACATACTTTTTCTTGCTCTCTTGATACAGGAAAACGCCTGCCAGGATGCAGCATAGTGGAATCAAAACAAACTTCATGGTCGTCTCCTTCATGCCATATAATACTCTTTGGGGATCGTTTCTTCCTTGATGCACAGATCGTGATCCGTCTTCTGCCAGAGGAGCCGGACCGTATCCGTCATGCCCCGAGCGTCACAGACATATACCAATGCGTTGCCCAACTGGGCATAATGGACCGCACCGGTGTATTCGAATGCCTCTTTATAATTCCCGTAATACTCAGAAACACAGGTATCGGATGCCGCGGTGAAGTGCGTGTGGAACGGCGGCGACTGCAGGATGTTCCCATCCTGATCCTTGATCGAAATGACGAACGTTTTGGGATTCAGGCGGTCCGGTATGCCCAACCGCTCATCCACGGAATGCAGGTAGGTGTTTTTGTCGTGACCTACACCGATCAGCAGGACCTTACCGTTTTCTTCATAAAGCCTGCTCAAAGCACAGCCGACGGGGGCGGGTGAAGCCGACCGCTCCTCTCCCCGCACGTATGCGGCAGCATTTTTCCCGAATACGGTGACTGAATGGGTCGGGTGCAGGGACCGTACGCCATCCGGGCGGAAGGCCGCCACCTTAGCCAATGTCCCGATACAGGGCACCGTCGTCTTCACGTCATAAAAAGGATGGTCCGCCACCACGTCATCCCAGGTGTGGGTCGGCACGATGAAGAGCCCGTCGCACAGATACTCCGCAAACGCATCGATCAAGCCGTCCGCTCCGCCCTCGATCGCACCGATCGCGCGGAGGGAACAGTGGATCGTGACCTTGTCATCATGCTTTATGCCATTGTCCTGTAAAAAAGTGAAGATATCGTTTTTTGTCAGCATTATATTTCCTTCTCAACAATTTCCTGTATAAACATAGTCCAGTTTTTCCCGGGCGATCTCTGCCAACTGATAGACTTTGGCAACATCCGTCGCCCTCCGGTCCTGCATATGGAACCGTGGGAAGAACCGGGAAATATGCAGCGGCACGTCCTCTCCATCCGGGTTTTTCAACCCGCAGACCCACGTTGACAATGCCCGCATCTCTTCTTCCGTGTCGTTTTCACCAGGGACGATCAAAGTGGTCAGCTCCACATGGCAGGCCTCCACCGCTTTCTCGATGAAGGTCATGACCTGCTGCCGGTCGCCGCCCAGGACCTGGCGATAATAACGATCGGTAAACCCTTTCAGATCGATATTCATTGCGTCGATGTAAGGCCGCAGTTCTTCCAGAATGGCCAGCTCGGCGGTGCCGTTGGTGACCATGACGTTTTTCAGGCCTTCTTTTTGAGCCAGTCTGGCTGTGTCCCGCACGAATTCATACCCAATCAAGGGTTCATTATAGGTGAAGGCGATGCCGATATTCCCTCTGGATCGCAATTGCAGTGCGATATCCACCAAGGCATCCGGGTTGATCGTCTCCGCCTTCTCCGCATATTTCCGGGCTTCCTTTGACCAGGAGATCTCATAGTTCTGACAGAAGGGGCACCGCAGATTGCAGCCGAAACTGCCGACCGATAAGACCCTGCTGCCGGGGCAGAATCTGGCCAGAGGCTTCTTCTCGATGGGATCCAGCGCCAACGAGGTGATCCTACCGTAATTGTATGCCTCTACCCGACCACTCTTCGCGATGCGGCCGCCGCAGAAACCCAATCTCCCTTCCGCGAGATCGCAATGCCGGAAACAAACGTCGCAAATTGCCATAGCAACTCTCCATTCAGTAATGGCGCTCGACTTCGAACCGCTCCAACTGATAAGGTTCGGACTCCCGGATGCCACCCTTCTGCCTGGCGATCTCGATCTGCTCTTCCACAGTGTCCACACCGTCCAGGTTGGGAAGCAAAAGGCCTCTCTTCCGCCCATGGCTGACCACCACGCCGTAGCGCTTCACGTCCAATTCTTCAGGCGATGCGACCGGCTCCAGATCCCCCAAAACGTCCACGCTGATCTCGAGGGTCTTCAGTTCACCCATCGTGACCGGTGCAAAGCGCGGATCACGGGAACAGGCGCTGATGGCGTTCTGGATGATCTCCTCCGCCACGTTCCCTTGCGTCGCCACGATCGTGCCGATGCATCCGCGCAGCCTTCCATCTTTATGAAGAGACACGAAGGTGCCGGCACGGCGCTCCAGCATCTCAGCCGGCAGGTCTTTGGGCACGCGGATGTGCTCGCGCTGACGCACCCAGGCCTCCACGGAAGCCCTCGCCAGCCTGACATAAACATCGCTTTTTTCTGCTTTTTCCCGGCAGTCCTGCTCGTTCTTCTCTTGATAGGTCTTAAGGAAGTGCCGCTCTTCATCTCTTTCTTCCGGGTAAAATGTGCAGATTCCATAGCCAACGCCGGTCACATCCTGATGGGACAGGGCTGTTGCCTGCACCTTAAGGCCGTCAAAAACACCGGCCATGATCACAAAGGAGCGATGGCCGCACTCCGCCGCCTTTTCGCAGAACGTCTCGTCAAAATCGAAGAGTTCGCCAAAAGCCGCTCTTCCACAGACGTCCATGATCCGACGATCATACTCCGGTCCCTCTTTGGCAAAGCCGTAGGGGCCGTAGGTCTGCAATTTGTGGGACAGGTCGCCGCTGGCGATCAGAACGGCGCGCGTTCCTGTCTCTTCCACGGCCTGGGCGATCAGCTGCCCCAAGCGATAGTGATCTGCCAAAGGCAGTCCGGACAGGCCGATCCGCACGATCTTCCCTTCGGCATATTTCTCGCGGATGAACCACAGAGGGACCATCGTTCCATGATCGAGGGAAGGATCCCGCTCCCCCAACGTGCCCGCCGGGAAGTCTTTGGCATCCGCCAGGTCGCAGATGCGGTCCACAAGGGCGGTATCATATCGTTCCGAGAAGCGAACGCCAGGCGCCCGAAACTGGCGGAACGATCCTGTCGCTTTATTGCCAGGCGAGATATGGAAGTAATCCGCATACATGATGGAATGCGGGCTGGTAATGATGATAGTATCCGGTTTCAGCGCGGCGACTTCATCCGCCACGCGCTCATACGCGGTGATCGTCTCGCGGATCTGCTCCTCGCTGCCCCGTCCGACTTCCGGAACGATCATGGGCGGATGCGGTACCATAAACGCAGCCATGACAGACATCCTAGCACCTCCTCATTCTCTTCCATGAACCGACCGTCTCAGCGCAAACAATATGCCGCCAGTCAGGATCAGTCCTGCTCCAAGCCAAAGGAAGATCTGATACAGTCGGTTCAATCTGGCATACAGACTTGCGGTCCCATCCATGACGGAACCATACATCATACGGAACCAGATGCCGGCCGCCAGACAAAGGACTGCCAAGACCAACAGCACAACGCTGAGGATCAAGAAGATTTTATCCTTTTTCACGATACCCTCCCCGTCCGGATCATCGATTATATTTTCTGCCTGCGGCGATCATCATGGAAAGCCCAATGACGAAGCCGATGGCGAACGCAATAAAACCCTTGGGGGATTCACTGAAGCACAAAAGAACGGCTGTGACCACCGCACCTAAACCGATCACCAGCAGACCGATCCCCGAAAGCTTGCAATAAGCTGCCTTATTTTCTTCGGAGACCTTGTTTACATGATAATCATGCATCAGCGTGATCATTTCTTTTTTCCAAAGCAGCCAGCCCAGTACGAC
>JAILDJ010000017.1 GCA_024689505.1 Clostridiales bacterium | reverse complement strand
TCCCCATCCACCACCGGGAGCGTGCCGTATGAAGATCACCTTGATCGCCTGCGGACGCATCAAAGAAAAGTTCTATAAAGACGCTGTGGCGGAATATGCCAAGCGTCTTTCTGCGTATTGTACTTTGAATATCATCGAAGTAGCCGATGAGAAGACCAAAGAGAACATGACCGCGGCCGAGACGGCGCAGCTTCTGGATAAGGAAGCGGAGCGCATCATTGCGAAGATTCCGGAGGGAGCCTACGTCTGCGCGCTGGCCATCGAGGGTATGGCGCGGGATTCCGAAGGCATGGCCCGCTGGCTCCGCGATCAGACGCTGCACGGCGTCAGCCACATCGTATTCATCATTGGCGGATCGGTCGGCCTGTCCGAGCGCGTCCTCCAGATGTCTAAAGAAAAGATCAGCTTCTCCAAACTAACGTTTCCCCATCAGTTGATGCGGGTCATCTTTCTGGAGCAGCTGTATCGCTGGTATAAGATCGAACGAGGCGAACCCTATCACAAATGATCGGAGGTAGTTATATGAAACTGAAAATGATCCTGGCCATGGTGCTGGCCATCGTCCTGCTGGCAGGATGCTCCTCGGCACCGAAGAAAGAAGAAAGCAAGCCCGCTGCATCGGAAAGCAGCAAGGAAGAGAGTTCCAAGAAAGAAGAGTCTTCTTCCAAGACCGAAGTATCTGAGGAAGAGGAAGACGAGGAAGAAACTGTAGAAGAGACGCCGGAAGAGGAGGCGCCTGAGGAAGAAGAGGAAGAAGAGCAGGAAGCCGCGCCGCAGCCGGAAACTTCCGAAGCGGAAGGCGAAGCGGTCAATCATGTGTACCGTCAGGTCGGCAAGGATGCCCCTGAAGGAACGCTCCTGATCCTCATCAATGAGCCGGACGAGGCGTTCCTGTATGCTACCCGTGTTTCGGATGAATTCGACCTGACGACGTTGGATCGGGTCATGCTCATTCCGCGTTACGAGCATTCCTCCATCCGCCTTTGGACGTTGAAGACCGAGTTTTCCGATGATGGTGAGACCGCCATGCAGGTGCATGATGAAATGCTTTATGAGATCGAAGACAGTACGTTGGATACGGTCTTGTTGACGTCCATCCCGCGCATCGAGGATTCGGCCCGTTATGCAGTCGAGATCACGACGCCTCATGGAGACGGAGAATACTATTTCAATTTCTACGGGGACGACCTGCCGCAGATCGAATACATCGAAGCGGCTAAGGGCTGATTTCTCCGTTTGGGGAGATAGCAAAATGAAAGCACTTTTATTGATCAATGGTTCTGCCGGTACCGGCAAGATGAGCCACAGTACCTATCATATGATCGAAAAACTGTCTTTGAGCGGTTATGAGACCACAGTGTATCCGATCATACCCGGATCCGGTTTGACGGCGGAAGCATTGCTGGATGGCAAAGAAGGCCTGTATGATATGGTCGTCTGTGTCGGAGGCGATGGTACGTTGAACCACGTCGTCGATGGATTGATGCGCTGGGAAAACCGTCCGCTTCTGGGCTATATTCCCGCGGGTTCGACCAATGATTTCGCCAAAGGTCTGAGCATCGTCGGGCCGCCGCATCAGATGATCGCGACGTTGACCGAGGGCACTCCGATGGCGTATGACATCGGTGCCTTTAACGACCGGCATTTCAGTTACGTCGCCGCGTTCGGGGCTTTTGTAGCCATCAGCTACGCCACCGAGCAGAAGTATAAGAACATGCTGGGACATGCTGCCTATGTGCTCAATGGTCTGAGCCGGCTGGGCGAGAATATCAACTACAGCTGCCATATGTGGGTCTCGACCAACGAGGGCTCCGAGGAGGGCGATTACCTGTTCGGAGCTGTGTACAGCACAGTATCCATCGGTGGCATCTCACTGAAAGGGCAGATGCGCAGCGAATTGAGCGATGGTATGCTGGAGCTCCTGCTCATCCGCAAGCCCAACAATATCATCGACGTGGAGCAGATCGCCGCGAGCCTTTTGGCCGGCAATATCAACAGCCCGTATATCACCTTCAAGCAGATCAGGAGGGCCAAGTTCGTTTCAACAGAGCCGGTCAACTGGACGCTGGATGGCGAATTCGGCGGTTCCCTTTCCCAGGCAGAGATCCACGTGGAGAAACAGGCACTTAAGATCATGGTGCCTAAATAATTACATAATCTATCAACAAGGAGAAACGATTTCTTCCTCCTTATCAAAAAACGCTGAAACCCGCTAAACAAGCGGATTCCAGCGTTTTTGCGAGTTAGAAGACATTGCTGACAGTTAATGATTTGTATGTAGGGACAATATGAGAGAATTAAAATCCGAATTTAACCCATATTGCAGGTCTTACACCAGTTTTATCAAAAGCAGCGAGACCGAAGAGATTGATTTTTCCATTATCCTTGATAAAGGCGGCTTCACCAGTATGGTAAGCGGGTGAGCGAAGCCACCATCTATAGTTGACACGCCCTTCGGGCGACATTTGTCCCATTGTATTTTTCGTTGCATAATCTGTAGGCTGGCATTTTCGTACCTCATCAGAACTGAAGTATTTTTCTGCCTCTGAAATACTGAGAAGGAATACTTTATCTACAGATTCTTTTTCATCCATTAATTGTAAATGAGTAAGATGCAGTGGGTGTATTTCGGGTATGAGAGTCTCACTTTGAATCATAGCCTGTTCATCATCAGTAAATGCCGATGGTAGAAATGAATTCTGCAACCATTTTCTAAGTGTGCTTTTATACCATGCCAAGGTATTACATTTGTTATTATATTGCTGGCAGTCAAGCACATATTTGCTGATCAAAAGCATACGTCCGGTTTCGCGCTTCAGAGGGATCCATTCAATTGGTTCAGGTGTACCATTTTCACGTTGAACATATCTACCAAATGTAGGCGTTGATGAACATATAGATGCGATTGGCAAGATAGCATTTATAACAGATGCCATACCAGAGTTTTGTGAATATAACGTTACAGCATCCATAAAGCTGTACGAGTTATATATACTGTTATGTTCGTTCTTTATTCGTGCCTCAAGATCATTTATTATTGTTTTTTCTAAAGTGATAGCCCGTTCTACAGCTTCCTTTGATTCAAAATAGAGTCGTTTTTGCCTATTCTGATTCAATTGATCCATAGAATTCTGCTTCTTTGTTTCAAGGGCAGAGATTTCTGCATTGATATGCTTTCTATCTTGTAAAGCAAAAACTCCCAATTTCGCGCGTTGTTCGTTAAGGTTTGTTTTTTGCAACTCGATTCTTGACAGTTCGTTTTTCAATAGAGAAGCTTCAATAAGCAGTTCATCAAAACCATTCAGCAAAACAGTCAGAGCTTCAATCGTTTTCTTTGCGTCTGTTTTCTTTTCTTCAAATGTTTCGCCGATCGTCCCTGTAAGACCCATTTTCAAAACAGCAGCAAGAACGAAAATCCTTTTTTCATTTTGTTCGTTAATATGAACAATGTAGTTTTGGAGTTCGGAAGCTAATCTTTCGTTACCAAATCGCACAGCATTTATATAATTGAGACTGTGATCAAAGGGTTGATCACAGTTTTGGAGGTCTTCTTGCCGACAGACATGCTGTTCTACCATCAACTTGCCGAGATAGGCTTCATAGTTCTCAGGATTCAAGTCCAATACTCTCTCATAATATTCGTCGGCACGTTGCCATTCACCATCTTCAAGATATATTGATGCACGTTTAAGAAGAGGCGTTTCTGTATTCGTTGGATCTTTGACTGGTTGCATTGGTGAATCATTGGGAACATGGGTTACATATGAGACATCAGATCCTGTTTTCTCGCTTTTTCTGACAGCCTGGTATATCGAATCCGCTAAAGACTCCTCTGTGGTACTTGAGTATTGAATAATCCTTTGATATCGATTTAGCTCAATCCACCAACCAAGTAATTCGTTTGGAATATCGGATTTTGTTATGGATTCAACTTGAATGATGATAATCGATTTATTGAAAAAATCCCTTGCCATCTGATATTCCGTATAAACATAGGAATCATTTCCCTTGGCAAGAACATTTTTTGATAAAAAGAGCAAAACACCCTCTGCGTTTTCGATATGATCTGCGATGTTCTTTTTCCAGTCTTCACCATAGGCAAGACCATAATCATACCAGAGAGGAAGCTTTTGGCTCAAGGCACAAACAATTGGTCCAATTCTTGCTGCATCATCGGAACCATAACTGATAAAATAGTACGGTGAAGCAGTCGTTGGCTGAAACCCTAGGAAATTTGACATCTTGTAAACCTTTCATCGCGTAAAATACTAAATGCTTGAGTATGGCACTTGTCAGTAGGGACTTATAGATTCTGGTGATTCTAGATGATATGTAGATTGAGAAGGAGAATTCCATGCATTCTTAATGCCCGTTGTGAACATCAATATGGATGAGCCATGCGGTGGTTGGCTGAAACCTCAAATAAGTAGACACCTATGTGGTCTCCTTTATGCCCAATAGAACTAATCCAATTTAATTATATCAATTCAGAACACAAAGTCAATTTGAAATTCCTATTATAAAAGTTGCGACCTTCAAAATGAAAACAGACTTGACAAATACCCCTATGGGGTATATAATCCATATGAAAACAATACCTATAGGGGGTATATAGATGTGCAACAATGATTGTCCTGCTTGCGCAAAAAGGACCAAGAAGCGCAGCGAGCAGGAGCAGAAGGATCTACTGAACCGCCTGAAGCGGATCGAGGGCCAGGTGCGCGGCGTGCAGAACATGCTCGAGCAAGACGCCTATTGTCCGGACATTCTTGTCCAGGTCTCAGCTGTGACCAGCGCACTGAACAGTTTCAGCAAGCAACTGTTGGCGGCACATATCAAGAGCTGTGTCGCGGATGATATTCGGGAAGGCAAGGATGAGACGATCGACGAACTGGTCGACGTGTTGAAAAAGCTGATGCGTTAAGGAAAGGAACCTATGGAACAATATAATGTTACGGGCATGAGCTGTGCAGCCTGCAGTGCCCGTGTGGAAAAGGCCGTCTCCAAAGTGCCGGGCGTCACGTCCTGTTCGGTCAGTCTGCTGACCAATTCCATGGGCGTGGAGGGTACTGCGACCGCCGGGGAGATCATCCGTGCGGTGGAAGAGGCCGGATATGGAGCTTCTCCGAAGGGGGCATCCGCTTCGACCTCCGCTAAAATGCAGATGGAAGAAGAGGCTTTGAAGGATACGGAGACACCGAAATTGCGGAAGCGTCTGATTTCTTCTGTTGTTGTGCTGCTGGTGCTCATGTATTTCTCCATGGGCCATATGATGTGGGGATGGCCGGCGCCGAAAGCCTTTGAAAACCATGTATTTCTCGGCGTTTTCGAGATGCTGCTCGCAATCATCATCATGATGATCAACGGCCGGTTCTTTACCAGCGGCTACAAGGCACTGTGGCATCGGGCACCGAACATGGATACGCTGGTGGCGTTGGGATCCACAGCGTCTTTCGGGTACTCCCTGGCCGAACTTTTCATTATGATCCTGGCCATGGGTGAAGGTGATCATGCAACTGTCATGAAATATTCCATGGACCTGTATTTTGAATCCGCAGCTATGATCCCCACGCTGATCACCGTCGGCAAGATGCTGGAAGCCATGTCCAAGGGACGGACTACAGATGCTTTGAAAAGCCTCATGAAACTGGCGCCCAAAACGGCTGTATTATGGAAAGACGGTGCGGAACTGGAAGTGCCGATCGACGAAGTCCGCACGGGAGATCTTTTCATCGTGCGACCGGGTGAGAACATTCCGGTGGATGGCATTGTGGAAGAGGGCAGTACCGCAGTCAATGAAGCTGCGCTGACGGGCGAGAGTCTGCCGGTCGACAAGACCGTCGGGGATCGTGTTTCTGCCGCGACATTGAACCAGTCCGGTCTGGTACGCTGCCGTGCGACCCGTGTCGGTGAAGACACGACGCTGTCACAGATCATCAAGATGGTCTCAGACGCAGCGGCGACCAAAGCCCCGCTCTCCCGCATCGCGGACAAGGTCTCGGCCGTCTTCGTACCGGTGGTCATGGGGATCGCGCTCATAGCGTTGATCGGCTGGTTGATCGCAGGTCGGCCCTTTGGGTTCGCCATCGCAAGGGCCATCTCCGTGCTGGTCATCAGCTGCCCTTGCGCGCTTGGCCTGGCAACACCGGTGGCCATCATGGTCGGTAATGGTATGGGCGCCCGCAACGGCATCCTGTACAAAACGGCGGCTTCGCTGGAGGCAGCCGGGCGCGTGCAGATCGTGGCGCTGGACAAGACCGGGACCATCACGAAGGGAGAGCCGGTCGTCACGGACCTTTGCCCGGCAGAGGATGTGACGGAAGAAGAGCTGCTGGCCAAAGCTGCTGCATTGGAGACTGGAAGTGAACACCCCCTGGCCAAAGCCGTACTAGCCAAGGCGGCGGGCACGAAGGTCGGTCAGGTGACAGGTTTCAAAGCCCTGCCAGGCAACGGCTTGACAGCCGATCTGAACGGGCGTACACTGGTCGGTGGAAGTTACCGCTACATGTCCACCGTCAACAAAAAAGCCGGTCTGATGAAGGCACAGGCCAAGGCTCTGGCCGCGGATGGAAAGACGCCCTTACTGTTCGCTGAAGATGATAAACTGCTGGGCATCATCGCCGTAGCGGATCCGATCAAGGAGGATTCTGCCGAAGCCATCCGTGAACTGAAGCACATGGGCATCCGCGTGGTCATGCTGACGGGCGACAATGAGCGTACGGCGCAGGCGATCGGCCGGGAAGCCGGCGTGGATGAGGTCGTGGCCGGAGTCCTGCCGGATGGCAAAGAAGCGGTCATCCGCGAACTGAAGGAAAGCGGTAAGGTCGCCATGGTAGGCGATGGCATCAATGATGCGCCTGCGCTGACCCGGGCAGACATCGGTATCGCGATCGGTGCCGGCGCGGACGTAGCCATCGACGCGGCGGACGTGGTCCTGATGAAAAGCGGTCTTAGGGACGTCGGTGCGGCAGTCCGTATGAGTCGGGCCACCATCCGCAACATCCATGAGAACCTGTTCTGGGCGTTCATCTACAACGCCATATGCATCCCCATGGCGATCGGCCTGTTCGGTTTCGCCATGAAACCCATGTACGGAGCGGCGGCCATGAGCCTGTCCAGCTTCTGTGTCTGCATGAATGCACTGCGTCTGAATCTTGTGAAGATCCATGACGCGTCTCATGATACACCACTTAAGAAACAAGCTGTCATAGCGCTTGAAACAAAGGAGGAACCTGTTATGGAAAAAACACTGCAAGTCGAAGGTATGATGTGCGTACATTGTGAAGCACGTGTCAAGAAGGCGTTGGAAGCCATCGAAGGCGTCGAGAGCGCTGTTGCCAGCCACGAAGCCGGCACCGCGGTCGTGACGTTGAGCAAGGACGTGGCGGATGACGTGCTGAAAAAGGCCGTAGAGGATCAGGATTATACGGTTACCGGCATTGCCTGATGGAAAACAGATTTTCCCGAACAGAACTGCTGTTGGGGCCGGAAGCGCTGGCGCGCCTGCGTAAGGCACGTGTCGCGGTCTTTGGCCTCGGCGGGGTCGGCGGATATGTGGTCGAAGCACTGGCCCGCTGCGGGATCGGCGCGCTGGATCTGATCGATCATGATACGATCAGTGAAAGCAATCTGAACCGCCAGATCCTGGCGACGGTCGATACCATCGGGCAGGCCAAAGCGGATGTGGCGGCGGCGCGGGTGCGCAGTATTGCGCCGGACTGCCAGGTGCAGGCTTTCAGGACCCTGTATCTGCCGGATACCGCGGATCAGTTCGATTTTTCGCAGTATGATTATATCGTGGATGCAATCGATACGGTGACAGCGAAATTGCTTCTGGCGGAACGTGCTCAGGCGGCCGGGACACCGATCATTGCTTCGATGGGTACTGGCAACAAGCTGGATCCCACGGCTTTCCGTGTCGCCGATATCTATGAGACCAATATCTGTCCGCTGGCCCGCATCATGCGCAAAGAATGCCGCAAGCGGGGCATCGAGCACCTGAAGGTCGTGTATTCTGAAGAAGAGCCCAGAGAGCCACGGGAGATCATCCAGGAGGGCAGCCGCAGAGCGCTGCCGGGGTCGGTCTCTTTTGTTCCATCCGCGGCCGGACTCATCATCGCCGGAGAAGTGATCCGGGATCTGATCCGTGAATAATGCAAAAAGAACTGCATTGAAAGAAGGTCGGCTGATATAGCAGTGGACCTTCTTTTCTTATGTGGGTGGGTCATATCCTGGGCTTGAGATGTTTGCATGTTTTGTTTGGAAAAGTGCAGTTTCAGGCAGGATAATCAATGGACAACACATAACAAAACCCATATAATCTCACGCGACTTTACAAGGGGGAGGTTCATGTTACATGAACAAAAACGCTGTACACTTGCGTTTGCGAAGTCCTTTTACCAATCTGTATGATGAAGCAGGATTGACGCCGGAGTTCCGGCGCAGCCTGAATTTCATATTCTTAGGCAATCTGTGCGGAACGATCTGCGGCATCATCTGCACCAGCGGCAGTACGGCCATGGTCGGTCTGGCCAGTTCCCTTGGCGCCGGCGACCTGGCGTTCGGCATCATGGCGGCGCTGATGCAGGCCTCCGCGCTGATGCAGATCCCGTTCTCCATGCTGGTCAACAAGACGCATAAGCGGAAGAAATACCTGTTGACCTATGGCTTGATCAGCCGGGCGATCTGGCTGCTGTTCGGTATGATCCCGTTGATCGTTCCCTCCAGCCCGTCGTGGCTCGGCCTGTATTCGCTGATCTTTCTGTTAGGCGCTTCTTCATTCATGGGAGCGGCCATCAACGTCTGCTGGTTCCCATGGTTTTCCGATCTGGCGCCGATCACGATCCGCGGAAGGTGGCTTTCGATCCGTGATACCGTCACATCCATCATCAGTGTCGGTATGGGCCTGGTGATCGCCCGACTGTTGGATACGCTGCCGCCGGAAACGCGGTATCTGATCGTTTTCATGATCGGCGGGCTTTTCGGTATGTGCGACATGATCAGCTTCGGTTTCTGCAAGGAGGTCTATTCTGCACCGCCGCAGAAGCTGCACATCAAAAAGGTCATGACGGACATGTTCCGCGACAAGCCCTTCGTCCATTTCCTGATCATGTGGACAGCCTGGTGTTTCACCGCCAACATGGGCGGCGTATACATGACACCCTATGCTATGAATGTGATGGGCCTGTCCGCGACGCAGATCATGCTGTTCGCCACCATCGCGGCATCCATCGCGACGGTCCTGTGCATCAGCCGCTGGGGCAAGGCCATGGACCGGTACGGCTGTAAGAGCGTCATGCTTGTGACGTGCTTTGTGGCTTCGCTGACGCCGGCCTTTTACGTGTTCCAGACGCCGGGCAGCATCTGGCCGACCCTGCTGCACAACTTTTTCGGAGCGGTCTTCTGGTGCGGTGCCAATCTGGCCGCCAACAGCATGCAGCTGTCCAGTTCTCCGGACGACCTGCGGCCCACCTACATCGCCGTGTTTTCCTGCGTGACGGCGCTGGTCGGTGGTACGCTGGGATCGCTGACCGGTGGTACGATCCTGGAATTCTGCGAGACACACGGTTGGTTCGTCGGCTGGTTCGACCGGTACAAGGCGCTTTTCGTGCTGGAAGTCATCCTGCGTTTGGGCTTCGTACTGCTGTTCGTGCCGAAACTGTCCAACGATAAGGAAGGAACTTCCAAGGATCTGCTGAAGGGCATATTCTCCGGTCATATTGCAAAACACGAGTGATTTTGATATACTGAAACCATCAATTTTCAAGGAGCAAAGGCCATGGTAACAATGAAATTACATGAAAACTGGCGCATGAAAGAAGCAAACGAGGCGGAGTGGAGCACTGCTAAGGTCCCCGGTACCGTCTATGCGGATTATCTGGCCGCCGGCAAGATGGAAAATCCCTACTGGCGCGACAACGAACTGAAGGCGCTGGAACTGATGGAGCACGATTATATCTACGAGACCACCTTCACACCGGAAGCTGAGGTCCTGAACAAGGAGAAGATCGTCCTGCGGTTCAACGGCCTGGATACTTTGGCCGACGTGGACCTGAACGGCGTGCGCATCGGTCACGCGGACAATGAGCACCGCGTCTGGGAGTTCGACGTGAAAGATGTGCTTACGGCGGGCGAGAACACCTTGACCGTCACCTTGCTTTCCAGTGTCAACTTCATCCGCGAAGCGTTCAAGGAAGACCCGGCGATCACCATGAGCACAGATGGTATGCAGGGTGCTTCTTACCTGCGCAAAGCCCACTGTGATTTTGGCTGGGACTGGGGTGCACGTATCCCCGATGCCGGTATTTTCAAGGATGTGGAACTGCTGGGCATGGACTACGGCCGCATCGAGTCCATCTACGTGCGTCAGCTGCATGAAGATGGTAAGGTGACCTTGCAGTTCGAGCCGGATATCATCGTGTTCGACCGTAAAGCGGATTATGATTATACTGTAACATACACTGTAACTGATCCGGAAGGCAACGTTCTGGTCACAACCACCGATACCACGTTCGAGGTCCCGGATCCACAGCTGTGGTGGCCTAACGGTTATGGTGCACAGCCACTGTATACCGTGCAGGCGGTCCTCAGCCGCAATGGTGTGGAACTGGATCGCTGGAAGCGCCGCATCGGTCTGCGCACCATGGAACTGACCCGCGTCAAGGATCAGTGGGGCGAAAGCTTCTGTCACACAGTCAACGGTGTGAGTGTCTTCGCGATGGGTGCGGATTATATCCCCGAAGACAATATCAAACCGTTCATCACGCGCGAGCGGACCTTCAAACTGCTGAAAGACTGTAAGGACGCGAATTTCAACGCGGTCCGCGTCTGGGGCGGCGGCATGTATGCCAGCGAGGACTTCCTGGATGCCTGCGACGAGTACGGTCTGATGGTCTGGCAGGACTTCTGCTTCGCCTGCGCTTCTTACGACCTGACACCGGAATTCGATGCGAACATCCGTGAGGAGTTCCGTCAGAACATCCTGCGTATGCGCAGCCATCCGAGCTTGGGCCTCTGGTCCGGCAACAATGAGATGGAGCAGTTCTTTGCCATGTCCATGCGCTACGATCCGGATCACAAAGATCCGCGTGGCTACATCCGCAAGGCTTCGCAGGTATCGGATTATTTCGCCATGTACGAATACATCATTCCGCGCATGGTCATGGAGTACGATCCGCAGACCCCATATATCCCCTCCAGCCCGACGTCCGGCGGCGGCTATGATGACCCGAACGATGAACATCGTGGCGACGTCCATTATTGGGACGTCTGGCACGGCGGCAAGCCCTTCACAGAGTACCGTAAATTCCGCTTCCGCTACCTGTCCGAGTTCGGTTTCCAGGCTTTCCCGACCATGAAGACCATCGAAGCCTTCACCTTGCCGGAGGACCGCAACCTGTTCTCCTACGTCATGGAGAAGCATCAGCGCAACAACAACGCCAACGGCATCATCATGCGCTACATGCAGCAGACCTATCAGCTGCCGTCCACCTTCGACAAGCAGATCTACACCTCGCAGATGCTGCAGGCGGAGTCCATGCGCTACGGCGTCGAGCATTTCCGCGCCTGCCGTCCGGAATCCATGGGCACCATCATCTGGCAGCTGAACGATATCTGGCCGGTAGCCAGCTGGGCCATGATCGACTATTATGGCCGCTGGAAGGCTGTGTATTACGAAGCTCGCCGCTTCTTCGCACCGCTGCTGCTGGTCAATGAAGAAGCCAGCGTCATGACGCAGGATGAGAACATCAACGCCGAACCATATGAGATCAAGAATTCGGTCAAGCTGACGCTCTGCAATGAATCCATGCAGGATCGGACGCTGACGGTCCGCTGGCAGATCCGCGAAGCATGCGGCAAGGCTGTGCGCGAGGAAGAAGTCAAGGACGTTGCAGTACCGGCGCTGTCTGCCATCCATCTGGATGAAGTCATGATCGATATCGACCGGTTCAGCCAGTACGTTTCCTACCAGATGTTGGACGAGGAGGGGACTGTGGTCTCTGAAGGCACCACCCTGTATATCCAGCCCAAGTACTTCCGCTTCGAGGATCCGGAGATCACCCTGGAAGTCCTGGATGCTACACACATCCGTGTCACTGCGCAGAAGTTTGCCAAGAACATCCAGATCCTGGATGAGGCCGGTGAACTGAAGCTCTCCGACAACTATTTCGACCTGCAGCCGGGCAGCCGCGTGCTGGAAGTCCTGGCCGGCAAGCCGGAAGACCTGAGTGTGATGAGCGTCTACGACATCCGCTGAGAAAGACCAAAAATATAAGCTCCCACCACGATGTGGGAGCTTTTTTCTTGCAGAAGATACTTTTTTTGGTCACCGAAATGTGCTATACTGGGCAAAACATCATCACGTATCGACCCAGGAGGGATTTCCATGGCAGATAAAAAGACCATCATCCTGCAGCTTCTGAAGATCCTGCAGGAGGAGACGGATCAAAACCATACTTTGAACGCGCAGCAGCTGGCAGAGCGGCTGGAGTGCAACCGCAAGACCATCTACGCGAATATCGAAATGCTGAGGGACATGTTCATCCCGATCGAGCAGATCAAGGGAAGCAATCCCGGCTATTACATCCAGGAGCGTGAATTTTCCCTGCCGGAGCTGAAGCTGCTGGTGGATGCGGTACAGGCGTCCAAATTCGTCACCAGCGAGCGTTCGGATGAGCTCATCCGCAAACTGGAAAAGCTGACCACCAAGGATCAGGCCAGGACGCTCAGACGTCAGGTCTTCATCTATAACCGTGCCAAGACCGGCAACGCGGCCATCTATGACAATGTGGACGTGATCCACAGCGCCATGCAGGAAAACAGCCGCATCAGCTTTCATTACTGTGAATGGACCGTGCGGAAGGAACTGGTGCCCCGGCACAATGGTGCGATGTACGACGTATCCCCCTGGAGTCTGACCTGGGACGACGAGAACTACTATCTGGTGGGTTTCGACGAGAAGGACCAGAAGATCAAGCACTACCGCGTCGACAAGATGCAGGACATGAAGGTATCCAATAAAGAACGTAATGGCCGTGAGCAGTTCGATCATTTCGACCTGGCGGCCTACGCGAAGAAAACATTCGGCATGTTCGGTGGCGAAGACGTGAACCTTACGCTGTCGGGCGACAAACATCTGGTGGGTGTGGTCATCGATCGGTTCGGCACGGATATCATGCTGCGGCCGGATCTGGAGGATAAGGAGCGGTTCGTGGCGCACGTGCTGGTCTCCGTCAGTCCGCAGTTCTTCGGATGGCTGGCCGGGATCGGACCGGGTCTTAAGATCGAGAAGCCGGAGCGGGTGCGCGAGGCCTTCACGGAGCATCTGGACAAGATCCGCGCATTATATACAGATGAGAACTAAAACCTTGCAAAGCGCTTTTGATTTCAGTATAATAAGGCCAGGATCATAAGCAGTGAAAAGGAGGGGAACTATGGCACTGTTCAGTAAAAAAACATGCAGTATCTGCGGTGGGGAGATCGGCCTTTTCGGCAACCGCAAACTGGAAGATGGCAATATGTGCAAGCATTGCGCAGCGAAGCTTTCCCCATGGTTCAGCGATCGGAGAAGAAGTACGGTCGTCGATATCCTGGGGCAGCTGGATTATCGTGAAGCCAACAAGGAGAAGGTCGCGGCTTTCCATCCGACAAAAACACTGGGC
The DNA here is from genome assembly GCA_024689505.1 of Clostridiales bacterium. Taxonomy (GTDB): domain Bacteria; phylum Bacillota; class Clostridia; order Lachnospirales; family Bianqueaceae; genus RUG159. The sequence goes on along the minus strand of JAILDJ010000017.1, from coordinate 3,224 downwards.
AACGATAACGTCAAGCTGATGGTGGACGAGGATGCGAAGACCTTTGTGGTTGCACGCACCCGCGAGTTGACCGAGGGAAATCCGGATGTCCTGTCACTTTCGCAGATCACCCACTGTGATTTCGAGATCAACGAGTCTAAGGACGAGGAGAAGCTTACAAACGCGGAAGGAAAACGCGTCAGCTACGATCCGCCCAGATATCAATACGAGTATAGTTTTAAGATCACGATCGGTGTCGATCATCCGTATTTCGATGATATGTACTTCGATCTGAACCCCATGGATATCCGTACGACGGATCTGCCGGTGGCTGAGAGGTACAAGCCCGATCCGAGGACGAACGAGGAGTACAGGGAGTACGTCAGAATGGGCCATGAAGTCGAATCCGTGCTTACCGGAAAGCCCATGCCGCCTGAAGAGAAACCGCCGGTAGTCAAACCGGCCAACAAACCGGCGACAGGTCCCAGCGTCAACCCCAATGCGGATATGGCCCAGACCCCGGTCTATGTGCCGACAAAGCCGAAAACCGATGCGAAGTGGAAATGCCCGGCCTGCGGCACCTTGAACACCGGTAAATTCTGCTCCGAATGCGGTGAAAAGAAGCCAGAGCCCACTTTGAAATACAAGTGCGATAAATGTGGATGGGTCCCTGAGGATCCAGCCAATCCGCCCCGGTTCTGCCCGAACTGCGGGGATGCGTTTGGTTTTGTAGATATCGTGAAAGAATAAAAAGAACGGCCGTAAGGCCGTTCTGTGTTTACGAAGGAGAGAAACGATGGACCAATGGCTTGAGAATCGGCAACTCCCATATCATTTGGCTTCAGCCTGCGGTTTGGTTCGAAAAGATGGGCTGATCCTTTTGATACGGTCTTCGAAACGAGGCTGGGAGCTGCCCGGGGGCACAGTTGAGCAGGGCGAAACCATCACAGAAGCCCTCAGAAGAGAGATCTATGAAGAGTCGGGCATACACAGCGTGCCGGAGCACCTGACAGGCGTGTATCAGAATCTGCTGGTCAAGGACGGGTACGGACCATTGGAGGGGATGAAGCTGCCGCCGATCATCAATTTCGCGTTTCTCTGCAGATACACAGGCGGTGTGGCGACGGTTTCGGAAGAATCGGAAGACGTACGCTGGGTAACGCCCGAAGAGGCGGTGCGCATGGTGACACATCCGTTATATGCACAGAGGCTTGCGGATATGCTGGAATATAACGGAACAGTTGTTTTTTCATCCTATATGTACGACAATCGAACCATGGAATGTAAAACAAAAGAGGTTCTGTAGAAACAGCAAATACCGGCCTGCTGCATGAGCAACAGACCGGTATTTTTGTGTTTCAGGATCTTAGAATTCCAGATTGTTGACGGTTCTCGGATAGGGCAGGACGTCGCGGATGTTGCCCATGCCGGTGACATAGAGGATCAGGCGCTCGAAGCCCAGGCCGAAACCGGCGTGTTTGTTAGTGCCGTAGCGGCGCAGATCCAGGTACCACCAGTAATCGTCCTTGTTCAGACCCAACTCATCCATGCGGGCTTCCAGTACATCCAGACGCTCTTCACGCTGAGATCCACCGATCAGTTCGCCTACACCGGGGACCAGCATATCGGCCGCGGCAACGGTCTTGCCATCATCGTTGAGGCGCATGTAGAAGGCCTTGATCTCCTTCGGATAGTCGGTCACGAAGACCGGACGGCCGAAGATCTCCTCAGTGAGGTAACGCTCGTGCTCAGTCTGCAGATCGCAGCCCCAGTAGGGATCGTACTCGAACTTGTGGCCGCTCTTCATCAAAAGGTCCACGGCCTCGGTGTAGGTCACGCGGCCGAAATCACTGTTGACGACGTGGTTCAGACGCTCCAGCAGGCCTTTGTCGACAAAGGAGTTGAAGAAGTTCAGTTCATCTGCGGCGTTTTCCATCAGATAGCGGATGACATATTTGGTCATGGCTTCCGCCACTTCCATATCTCCTGCCAGATCGCAGAAGGACATTTCCGGCTCGATCATCCAGAACTCCGCGGCATGGCGGGTGGTGTTGGAGTTTTCGGCACGGAAGGTGGGGCCGAAGGTGTAGATGTTGCGGAAAGCCGCGGCGTAGGTTTCACCATTGAGCTGACCGCTGACAGTTAATAAAGCTTTTTTGTTGAAGAAGTCCTGGCTGAAATCGACCTTACCATCTTCCGTCAGCGGCAGATCGTTCAGATCCAATGTCGTGACCTGGAACATCGCACCGGCGCCTTCCGCATCGGAACCGGTGATGATCGGGGTATGGACGTAGACGAAGCCGCGCTCCTGGAAGAATTTATGGATGGCGTACGCGGCCAGAGAACGGATACGGAACACGGCCTGGAAGGTGTTGCTGCGTGGACGCAGGTGCGCGATGGTGCGCAGGTATTCCATGCTGTGACGCTTTTTCTGCAGGGGATAATCCGGCAGAGAACTGCCCTCGATGATGATCTCTTCCGCCTGCATCTCGAACGGCTGACGGGCTTCCGGTGTCAGGACCAACGTGCCTTTGACCACGACGGCGGAACCGACGGGCAGATGGCTGACTTCCTGGAAGTTTTCGACTTTTTCATCCTCATAGACGACCTGAATCGTGTTGAAACAGGTGCCATCGTGCAGGACGATAAAGCCCAGCGCCTTGCTGGCGCGGATACTGCGGACCCAGCCGGCCACGGTCAGACTCTGACCGGCAAAAGCCGACGGGTCAGTGAAAATATCTTTTACTAACGTAAACATGTTCTATCCTTTCTGCGCTGGCCTTCCTTAACGGACGATGGCCGGCGCTTCCTGATTCTTCAGAATGACGTCATGTGCGCCGCCTTCCACGATGGAGGTGGCGGAGACCAAGGTGATCTTGGCATTCTTCTGCAGCTCTTCGATGGTCAGGCAGCCGCAGTTGCACATGGTGTGCTTGACTTTGCTCAAGGAAAGCGCAACGTTGTCCTTCAGCTTGCCGGCGTAGGGTACGTACGAATCGACACCTTCTTCGAAAGCCATCTTCTTGTCGCCGCCCAGGTCATAACGCTGCCAGTTGCGGGCACGGCTGGAACCTTCGCCCCAATACTCTTTGACATATGCACCGTTGATGTGCAGACGCTTGGTGGGAGACTCGTCGAAACGGGAGAAGTAGCGGCCCAGCATGAGGAAATCCGCACCCATGGCCAGCGCCAGGGTCATATGATAATCGTAGACGATACCACCATCGGAGCAGATCGGGATGTAC
>JAILDJ010000014.1 GCA_024689505.1 Clostridiales bacterium | reverse complement strand
TCCCCATCCACCACCGGGAGCGTGCCGTATGAAGATCACCTTGATCGCCTGCGGACGCATCAAAGAAAAGTTCTATAAAGACGCTGTGGCGGAATATGCCAAGCGTCTTTCTGCGTATTGTACTTTGAATATCATCGAAGTGACCGATGAGAAGAACAAAGAGAACATGACCGCGGCTGAGACGGCGCAGCTTCTGGATAAGGAAGCGGAGCGCATCGTTGCGAAGATCCCGGAGGGAGCCTACGTCTGCGCGCTGGCCATCGAGGGTGTGGCACGGGATTCCGAAGGCATGGCCCGCTGGCTCCGCGATCTGACGCTGCATGGCGTCAGCCATATAGCGTTCATCATCGGCGGATCGGTCGGCTTGTCCGAGCGCGTCCTCCAAATGTCTAAAGAAAAGATCAGCTTCTCCAAACTTACGTTTCCCCACCAGTTGATGCGCGTCATCTTTCTGGAGCAGCTGTATCGCTGGTATAAAATCGAACGAGGTGAACCCTATCACAAATGATCGGAGGTAGATTTATGAAATTGAAAATGATCCTGGCCCTGGTGCTGGCCATCGTCCTGCTGGCAGGATGCTCTTCAGCACCGAAGAAAGAAGAAAGCAAGCCCGCTGCATCAGAAAGCAGTAAAGAAGAGAGTTCTAAAAAAGAAGAAACTTCTTCCAAGACCGAAGTATCTGAGGAAGAGGAAGACGAGGAAGAACCTGTAGAAGAGACGCCGGAAGAGGAGGCGCCTGAGGAAGAAGAGGAAGAAGAAGCGGAGCCGCAGCCGGAAGCTTCCGATGATGGAGCGGAGCCGGTCAATGACGTGTACAAACTGGTCGGCAAGGACGCGCCGGAAGACACGTTACTGATCCTCATCAACGAGCCGGACGAAGCCTTCCTGTACGCGACCCGTGTTTCCGATGAATTCGAGCTGACGACATTGGACCGTGTCATGATCATTCCGCGTTATGAGCATTCCACCATTCGTCTGTGGACTTTGAAGACAGAGTTTTCTGAAGATGGCGAAACGGCCATGCAGGTGCATGACGAGATGCTTTACGAGATCCAGGACAGCACTCTTGAGACCGTTATGATGACGTCTGTACCGCGCATCGAGGATTCCGCGCGCTATGCCCTCGAAGTGCTGACACCGCACGGCGACAGTGAATATTATTTCAATTTCTACGGGGACGACCTGCCGGAGATCGAGTACATCCAGCCGGCTAAGGGCTGAACTGTCCTCGGGGGAGACTAAAAAAATGAAAGCACTATTATTGATCAATGGTTCTGCCGGCACCGGCAAGATGAGCCATAGTACATATCATATGATTGAAAAACTGTCTTTAGGCGGTTACGAGACGACGGTGTTTCCGATCATACCAGGATCCGGATTCACGGCGGAGGCTTTACTGGAAGGCAAAGAAGGCTTGTATGATATGGTGGTCTGTGTCGGAGGGGACGGCACGCTGAACCATGTCGTCGACGGCCTGATGCGCTGGGAAAAGCGCCCGCTTCTGGGCTACATCCCCGCGGGTTCGACCAATGATTTTGCCAAAGGCCTGAGCATCGTCGGGCCGCCGCACAAATTGATAGAGACACTCACCGATGGTGCTCCCATGGCGTACGACATAGGTGCTTTTAACGATCGGCATTTCAGTTACGTCGCGGCGTTCGGAGCTTTCGTGGCCATCAGCTACGCGACGGAACAAAAGTATAAGAACATGCTGGGCCATGCCGCCTATGTGCTCAACGGCCTCAGCCGACTGGGCGAGAATATCAACTACAGCTGCCATATGTGGGTCTCGACCAATGAGGGCTCAGAAGAGGGGGATTACCTCTTCGGGGCTGTGTACAGCACCGTATCGATCGGCGGTATCGCCCTGAAAGGGCAGATGCGCAGTGAGCTGAGCGACGGCATGTTGGAACTCCTGCTCATCCGTAAGCCCAACAGCATCATCGATGTCGAGCAGATCGCGGCGAGCCTTCTGGCTGGCAACATCAACAGCCCGTATATCACCTTCAAGCAGATCAGAAGGGCCAAGTTTGTTTCGACGGAGCCCGTCAACTGGACGCTGGATGGTGAATTCGGCGGCTCGCTGTCCCAGGCGGAGATCCACGTGGAGAAACAAGCGCTTCAGATCATGGTGCCAAAATAAATGAATGGAATGATCAAAGATGTATGACACGTTATGTGCCATACATCTTTTTTTGATCGTATCCTTGACAAATACCCCTAAGGGGTATATAATCAGCATGACAAATACCTGGAGGGGGTATATATAGATGTGCAATAATGATTGTCCTGCCTGCGCCAGAAGGACCAAAAAACGCAGTGAGCAGGAGCAGAAGGATCTGCTGAATCGTTTGAAGCGGATCGAGGGCCAGGTGCGGGGTGTCCAGAATATGCTTGAGCAGGATGCCTACTGTCCGGACATTCTGGTGCAGGTCTCGGCCGTGACCAGTGCGCTGAACAGTTTCAGTAAGCAATTGCTGGCGGCGCATATCAAGAGCTGCGTCGCGGAGGACATCCGTGAAGGAAAAGATGAGACCATCGACGAACTGGTGGATGTGCTGAAAAAGCTGATGCGATAAAGGAAGGATCCTATGGAACAATATAATGTTACGGGTATGAGCTGTGCGGCCTGCAGTGCCCGTGTGGAAAAGGCCGTCTCCAAGGTGCCGGGCGTAACGTCCTGTTCGGTCAGCTTGCTGACGAATTCCATGGGCGTGGAAGGCACAGCGACCGCTGGAGAAATCATCCGGGCGGTGGAAGAAGCCGGCTATGGCGCATCTCCGAAGGGAGCATCTGCCTCTGCATCTGCTAAAATGCAACTGGAAGAAGAGGCTTTGAAGGACACGGAGACGCCAAAATTACGAAAGCGCTTGATCGCTTCGGTCATCGTGCTGCTCGTGCTCATGTATTTCTCCATGGGCCACATGATGTGGGGCTGGCCGGCACCGAAAGCCTTTGAAAACCATGTATTTCTCGGAGTTTTCGAGATGCTGCTCGCGATCATCATCATGATGATCAATGGCAGATTCTTTACCAGCGGTTTTAAGGCATTGTGGCATCGGGCACCGAACATGGATACCCTGGTGGCGCTGGGATCGACCGCGGCGTTTGGTTACTCATTGGCTGAACTTTTTATCATGATCCTGGCCATGGGGGAGGGCGATCATGCGACCGTCATGAAGTATTCCATGGACCTGTATTTCGAGTCCGCGGCCATGATCCCCACGTTGATCACGGTGGGCAAGATGCTGGAAGCCATGTCCAAAGGCCGGACGACCGATGCTTTGAAAAGCCTCATGAAACTGGCGCCGAAAATGGCCGTGCTGTGGAAAGACGGCGCTGAACTGGAAGTGCCAATTGACGAAGTCCGCACCGGCGATATCTTCGTCGTGCGGCCTGGTGAGAACATCCCGGTGGACGGGATCGTGGAAGAGGGCAGTACCGCTGTCAATGAAGCGGCGTTGACGGGTGAAAGCCTGCCGGTGGACAAAGCCGAAGGGGATCGGGTATCCGCCGCGACATTGAACCAGTCCGGTCTGATCCGCTGCCGTGCGACCCGCGTCGGTGAGGATACGACCCTGTCGCAGATCATCAAGATGGTCTCGGACGCGGCGGCGACCAAAGCACCGTTGGCCCGCATCGCGGACAAGGTCTCAGCCATCTTTGTGCCGGTGGTCATAGGGATCGCGCTTATAGCGCTGATCGGCTGGCTGATCGCGGGACGGTCCTTCGGATTCGCCATCGCCAGGGCCATCTCCGTGCTGGTCATCAGTTGTCCATGCGCGCTCGGCCTGGCTACGCCGGTGGCCATCATGGTCGGTAACGGCATGGGTGCCCGTAACGGCATCCTGTATAAAACGGCGGCTTCCCTGGAGGCGGCCGGACGCGCGCAGATCGTAGCGCTGGACAAGACCGGGACCATCACCAAGGGAGAACCTGTGGTCACAGATCTCTGCCCAGCGGAAGGCGTGACACAGGAAGAGCTGCTGACGAAAGCAGCCGCGCTGGAGACCGGCAGTGAACATCCTTTGGCCAAAGCGGTGCTGACCAAGGCGGCAGGGATGCAGATCGAGCAAGTGACCGGGTTCAAAGCCCTGCCCGGCAACGGCTTGACAGCCGATCTGAACGGGCGTACACTGATCGGTGGCAGCTACCGCTACATGTCCAGAGTCAATCAGGCAGCCGGACAGATGAAGGCCCAGGCGGAAGCCCTGGCCGCAGATGGAAAGACGCCCCTGCTGTTTGCAGAAGAGGAGAAACTGCTGGGCATCATCGCCGTGGCGGATCCTATCAAGGAGGATTCTGCTGAAGCCATCCGCGAACTGAAAAACATGGGCATCCGCGTGGTCATGCTGACAGGAGACAACGAGCGTACGGCCCAGGCCATCGGCCGGGAAGCCGGCGTGGATGAAGTCGTGGCCGGAGTCCTGCCGGATGGTAAAGAAGCAGTCATCCGCGAGCTGAAGGAAAGCGGCAAGGTCGCCATGGTCGGTGACGGCATCAATGATGCGCCAGCCTTGACCCGGGCGGACATCGGGATCGCGATCGGTGCCGGAGCGGACGTGGCCATCGATGCGGCCGATGTGGTGTTGATGAAGAGCGGTCTTAAGGACGTCAGCGCTGCGGTCCGCATGAGCCGTGCCACCATCCGCAACATCCACGAGAACCTGTTCTGGGCGTTCATCTATAACGCCATCTGCATCCCCATGGCGATCGGCCTGTTCGGTTTTGCCATGAAACCCATGTACGGAGCGGCGGCCATGAGCCTGTCCAGCTTCTGTGTCTGCATGAATGCGCTGCGTCTGAATCTGGTGAAGATCCACGACGCGTCTCATGATACACCACTCAAGAAACAAGCAGTCATCTCGCTTGAGAAAAAGGAGGAACCTGTTATGGAAAAAACATTGCAAGTCGAAGGTATGATGTGTGTCCATTGTGAAGCCCGTGTCAAGAAGGCCTTGGAGGCCATCGAAGGCGTTGAGAGCGCCGTTGCCAGCCACGAAGCCGGCACCGCGGTCGTCACCCTGTCCAAGGACGTGGCATACGAAGTGCTGAAGAAGGCTGTAGAAGACCAGGATTACAAGGTCACCGGCATCGCCTGATGGAAGACAGGTTTTCCCGTACGGAACTGCTGCTGGGGCCGGAAGCTCTGGACCGTCTGCGTACAGCACGTGTCGCGGTGTTCGGCCTCGGCGGCGTCGGCGGATATGTGGTGGAAGCACTGGCCCGCTGCGGCATCGGTGCGCTGGACCTGATCGACCATGATACGATCAGTGAAAGCAACATGAACCGACAGATCCTTGCGACGGTGGAGACCATCGGCAAGAGCAAGGCGGACGTGGCGGCGGCGAGAGTACGCAGCATTGCGCCGGAGTGTCAGGTACAGGCGTTCAAGACTTTGTATCTGCCGGACACAGCGGAGCAGTTCGATTTCACACAGTTTGACTATATCGTGGACGCCATCGATACGGTGACCGCGAAACTGCTGCTGGCGGAGCGGGCCCAGGCGACCGGCACACCGATCATCTCGTCCATGGGCACCGGCAACAAACTGGATCCGACCGCGTTCCGCGTCGCAGATATCTATGAGACCAACATCTGCCCGCTGGCCCGCATCATGCGCAAGGAATGCCGCAAGCGGGGCATCGAGCATTTGAAGGTCGTATATTCCGAAGAAGAGCCTTTGATGCCTCGGGAGATCATCCAAGAAGGCAGCCGCAGAGCACTGCCGGGGTCTGTTTCTTTCGTGCCCTCCGCTGCCGGCCTGATCATCGCCGGAGAAGTGATCAAGGATCTGATCCGTGGATAATACAAAAAACTGCAAATAGAAAGAAGGTCAGCTGACAGAGCCAGTTGGCCTTCTTTTTGTTTGGAAAAGTGCAGTATCGGGAAGAATAATCAATGGACAATACAAAACAAAACACATATAATCTCTCGCGACTTTACAAAAGGAGGTTCATTTTAAATGAACAAAAGCGCTGTTCACTTGCGTTTGAGAAGTCCTTTTACCAATTTGTATGACGAGGCAGGGCTGACGCCGGATTTCCGCCGCAGCCTGAATTTCATATTCCTGGGGAATCTGTGCGGAACGATCTGCGGCATCGTTTGTACCAGCGGCAGCACGGCCATGGTCGGTCTGGCCAGCTCGCTTGGCGCCGGAGACCTGGCCTTCGGTATCATGGCGGCGCTGATGCAAGCATCCGCACTGCTGCAGATCCCGTTTTCCATGCTGGTCAACAAGACGCATAAGCGCAAGAAATACCTGCTGACCTTCGGTCTGATCAGCCGGGCGATCTGGCTGCTGTTCGGCATGATCCCATTGATCATTCCATCGAGTCCATCCTGGCTCAGGCTGTATTCGCTGATCTTCTTGTTAGGCGCCTCTTCGTTCCTGGGGGCGGCGATCAATGTGTGCTGGTTCCCCTGGTTCTCCGACTTGACACCGATCTCGATCCGCGGCCGATGGCTTTCGATCCGTGATACTGTCATCTCTTTCGTCAGTGTCGGTATGGGTCTGGTGATCGCCCGGCTGTTGGATACGCTGCCGCCGGAAACGCGGTATCTGGTGGTATTTATGATCGGCGGACTTTTCGGCATGTTCGATATGATCAGCTTTGGTTTCTGTAAGGAGGTCTATTCTGCACCGCCGCAGAAACTGCACATCAAAAAGGTCATGACGGATATGTTCCATGACCGGCCTTTCGTACATTTCTTGATCATGTGGACGGCCTGGTGCTTCACGGCCAACATGGGCGGTGTCTATATGACGCCCTATGCCATGAATGTGATGGGCCTGAGCGCTACGCAGATCATGCTGTTCGCGACCATCGCGGCATCGGTCGCGACGATCCTGTGCATAAGCCGTTGGGGCAAAGCCATGGACCGGTACGGCTGCAAGAGTGTTATGCTCGTGACATGCGTCGTGGCTTCACTGACACCGGCCTTTTATGTGTTTCAGACGCCGGGCAGCATCTGGCCGACGCTGCTGCACAACTTTTTCGGAGCGGTCTTCTGGTGCGGAGCCAACCTGGCGGCCAACAGCATGCAGCTGTCCAGTTCGCCTGACGACTTAAGACCCACCTACATCGCGGTATTTTCCTGTGTGACAGCTCTGGTCGGCGGGACCCTTGGGTCGCTGACCGGCGGTACGATCCTGGAATTCTGCGAAACACAAGGGTGGTTCGTCGGCTGGTTCGACCGATATAAAGCACTTTTTGTGCTGGAAGTCATCCTGCGCCTGGGCTTCGTCCTGTTGTTCGTACCGAAACTATCCAATGATAAAGAGGGGACGTCCAAAGATCTGCTGAAGGGCATCTTCTCCGGTCATCTTGCAAAGCATGAGTGATTTTGATATACTTGAAGCATCAATTTCCAAGGAGCAACCTGTCATGATCAAAACGAAATTACATGAAAACTGGAGCATGAAAGAGGCGAATGAAGCGGAGTGGACACCGGCCAAAGTACCGGGTACTGTCTACGCCGACTATCTGGCGGCCGGCAAGATGGAGAATCCTTACTGGCGCGACAATGAGCTCAAAGCGCTGGAACTGATGGAGCACGACTATATCTATGAGACCACCTTCACACCGGAAGCCGCGGTCATGGACAAGGAGAAGATCGTCCTCCGGTTCAATGGCCTGGATACCCTGGCTGACGTAGACCTGAACGGTGTACGCATCGGTCACGCGGACAACGAGCATCGTGTTTGGGAGTTCGACGTGAAAGAAGTGCTTACGGCGGGGGAGAATACCTTGACCGTCACCTTGCTTTCCAGTGTCAACTTCATCCGCGAGGCGTTCAAAGAGGATCCGCAGATCATGATGAGCTCAGATGGTATGCAGGGTGCTTCTTACCTGCGTAAAGCGCATTGTGATTTCGGCTGGGATTGGGGCGCACGCATCCCCGATGCCGGTATCTTCAAGGATGTGGAACTGCTGGGCATGGATTACGGCCGCATCGAGTCCGTTTACGTCCGTCAGCAGCATGAAAACGGCAAGGTCACCTTAAGCTTCGAGCCGGAGATCATCGTGTTCGATCGTCAGGCAGACTATGACTATACCGTGACCTATACGGTGACCGATCCGGAAGGCAACGTACTGGTCACTACCACCGATACCACCTTCGAAGTCCCGGATCCGCAGCTGTGGTGGCCCAACGGTTATGGCGCACAGCCACTGTATAAAGTCAAGGCGGTGCTGACCCGCGGCGGCGCAGAGCTGGATCGCTGGGAGCGCCGCATCGGTCTGCGCACCATGGAACTGACCCGCGTCAAGGATCAGTGGGGCGAAAGCTTCTGCCATACCGTCAACGGTGTCAGCGTCTTCGCGATGGGTGCGGACTATATCCCCGAAGACAATATCAAGCCGTTTATCACCCGTGAGCGCACCTTCAAACTGCTGAAAGATTGTAAAGATGCGAATTTCAACGCGGTCCGTGTCTGGGGCGGCGGCATGTATGCCAGTGAGGATTTCCTGGATGCCTGCGATGAATACGGTCTCATGGTCTGGCAGGACTTCTGCTTCGCCTGCGCTTCTTACGACCTGACGCCGGACTTCGACGCGAACATCCGTGAGGAATTCCGCCAGAACATCCTGCGCATGCGCAGCCATCCGAGCTTAGGCCTTTGGTCCGGCAATAATGAGATGGAACAGTTCTTCGCCATGTCCATGCGCTATGATCCGGATCATAAGGATCCACGCGGGTATATCCGCAAAGCCTCCCAGGTGCCGGATTACTTCGCCATGTACGAGTACATCCTGCCGCGCATGGTTATGAAGTACGATCCGCAGACCCCGTACATTCCCTCCAGCCCGACGTCCGGAGGCGGGTATGACAACCCGAACGATGAACACCGCGGCGATGTCCATTACTGGGATGTCTGGCACGGTGGAAAGCCCTTCACGGAGTACCGTAAGTTCCGTTTCCGCTATCTGTCGGAGTTCGGTTTCCAGGCCTTCCCGACCATGAAGACCATCGAAGCCTTCACTCTGCCTGAGGACCGCAACCTCTTCTCCTACGTCATGGAGAAGCATCAGCGCAACAACAACGCCAACGGTATCATCATGCGATACATGCAACAGACGTACCAGCTGCCGTCCACCTTCGACAAGCAGATCTACACGTCGCAGATGCTGCAGGCGGAATCCATGCGCTACGGCGTCGAGCATTTCCGTGCCTGCCGCCCGGAGTCCATGGGCACCATCATCTGGCAGCTCAATGATATCTGGCCGGTAGCCAGCTGGGCCATGATCGACTATTACGGCCGCTGGAAAGCAGTGTATTACGAAGCCCGCCATTTCTTCGCTCCGCTGCTGCTGGTCAATGAAGAAGCCAGCGTCATGACGCAGAACGAGAACATCAACGCTGAGCCGTACGAGATCCAGAATTCCGTCAAGCTGACGCTCTGCAACGAGTCCATGCAGGATCGGAAACTGACCGTCCACTGGCAGATCCGCGAAGCATCCGGCGAGGTCGTGCGTGCGGAAGAAGTCAAGGACATCGCGGTACCGGCGCTGTCCGCCGTACACCTGGACGAAGTCATGATCGATATCGACCGGTTCAGCCAGTATGTTTCCTACCAGATGCTGGATGAGCAGGGGGCCGTGGTCTCCGAAGGTACCACCCTGTATATCCAGCCGAAATACTTCCACTTTGAGGATCCTCAGATCTCCCTGGAAGTCCTGGATGATACGCACATCCGTGTCACCGCGCAGAAGTTCGCCAAGAACATCCAGATCCTGGATGAAGCCGGCGAGCTGAAGCTTTCCGATAACTACTTCGACCTGCAGCCCGGCAGCCGTGTTCTGACCGTCCTGGCCGGCAAGCCGGAAAACCTGAGTGTGATGAGCGTGTACGACATCCGCTGATCAAGACCAAAAAAATATGCTCCTGCCACTGTGCAGGAGCATTTTCTTTGCAGAAGATACTTTTTTTGGTCACCAGGATGTGCTATACTGGGCAAAACATCACCACAAATCGACCAGGAGGGGATTCCCATGGCAGATAAAAAAACCATCATCCTGCAGCTGTTGAAGATCCTGCAGGAGGAAACAGACCAGAACCACACTTTGAACGCGCAGCAGCTGGCGGAGCGGCTGGAATGCAACCGTAAGACCATCTACGCGAATATCGATATGCTCAGGGACATATTCATTCCAATCGAGCAGATCAAGGGCAGCAACCCCGGATATTACATCCAGGAGCGTGATTTCTCCCTGCCGGAACTGAAGCTTCTGGTCGACGCGGTGCAGGCGTCCAAGTTCGTTACCAGTGAGCGTTCGGACGAGCTCATCCGCAAACTGGAAAAACTGACCACCAAGGATCAGGCCAGGTCCCTCCGGCGCCAGGTCTTCATCTACAATCGTGCCAAGACAGGCAACGCGGCCATCTACGACAACGTGGACATGATCCACAGCGCCATGCAGGAGAACAGCCGTATCAGCTTCCATTACTGCGAATGGACCGTGCAGAAAGAACTGGTGCCCCGGCACAATGGCGCGATGTACGACGTATCGCCCTGGAGCCTGACCTGGGACGACGAGAATTACTATCTGGTGGGTTTCGACGAAAAGGACCAGAAGATCAAGCATTACCGTGTGGACAAGATGCAGGACATGAAACTGTCCCATAAAGACCGCAACGGTCGGGAGCAGTTCGATCATTTCGATCTGGCGGCCTACGCAAAGAAAACCTTCGGCATGTTCGGCGGTGAGGACGTGAACCTGACGCTGTCGGGCGACAAGCATCTGGTGGGCGTGGTGATCGACCGGTTCGGCACCGACATCATGCTGCGGCCGGATCTGGACAATAAGGAGCGTTTTGTGGCACATGTGCTGGTTTCAGTCAGCCCACAGTTCTTCGGCTGGCTGGCCGGGATCGGTCCTGGCCTCAAGATCGAGAAACCGGATCGGGTGCGGGAGGCTTTCGCGGAGCATCTGGACAAGATCCGTGCCTTATATACAGACGGGAACTAAAGCCTTGCAAAGCGCTTTTGATTTCAGTATAATAAGGCCAAGATCATAAGCAGTGAAAAGGAGGGGAACTATGGCACTGTTCAGCAAAAAAACATGCAGCATCTGCGGTGGGGAGATCGGCCTTTTCGGCAACCGCAAACTGGAAGATGGCAATATGTGCAAACATTGCGCAGCGAAACTTTCCCCCTGGTTCAGCGATCGAAGAAGAAGTACGGTCGTCGATATCCTGGGACAGCTGGATTACCGTGAGGCCAACAAGGAGAAGGTAGCGGTTTTCCATCCGACGAAAATACTGGGTAACGATAATGTCAAGCTGATGGTGGACGAAAACGCGAAAACCTTCGTCGTCGCCCGCGACCGTGAACTGACCGAAGGCAATCCGGACGTCCTGTCGCTTTCGCAGGTCACCCGCTGCGATTTCGAGATCAACGAGTCCAAGGATGAAGAAAAGCTTACGAACTCGGAGGGGAAGCGCGTCAGTTACGATCCGCCGCGGTATCAGTACGAATACAGTTTCAAGATCACGATCGGTGTCGACCATCCGTACTTCGACGACATGTATTTCGATCTGAACCCCATGGACATCCGTACGACAGATCTGCCGGTGGCAGAGAAGTATCGGCCGGATCCGAGGACGAACGAGGAGTACAGGGAGTACGTCAGAATGGGCCAGGAGGTCGAAGCCGTGCTCACCGGGAAACCGCTGCCGCCGGAGGAAGAGCCCCCGGTGGTCCAGCCGGCCAACAAGCCTGCAGCCGGCCCCAGCGTCAATCCTAACGCGGACATGGTGCAGACCGCGGCTTTTGTACCGACCAAGCCGAAGACCAGTGGAAAGTGGAAGTGTCCGACCTGCGGCGCCTGGAATTCCGGTAAATTCTGCCCGGAATGCGGTGCGAAGAAACCAGAACCTACTCTGAAATACAAGTGTGATAAATGTGGATGGGTCCCAGAGGATCCTACCAACCCGCCCCGGTTCTGCCCGAACTGCGGCGATGCCTTCGGTTTTGGAGATATCGAAAAATAATAAAGGACGGCCGCAAGGCCGTTCTGTGTTTACAGGAGAGAACTGATGGATCAATGGCTTGAGAATAAGCTGCTCCCATATCATTTGGCTTCCGCCTGCGGTTTGGTTCGCAAAGACGGGCGGATCCTTTTGATACGGTCTTCGAAACGGGGCTGGGAGCTGCCCGGAGGCACAGTCGAACAAGGCGAAACGATCACGGAAGCGCTCAGAAGAGAGATCTTCGAGGAATCGGGCATTCACAGCGTACCAGAGCACCTGACAGGTGTGTATCAGAATCTGTTGGTGAAAGATGGGTACGGGCCTTTAGAGGGGATGAAACTGCCGCCGATCATCAATTTCGCGTTCATCTGTCGATATACAGGCGGGGAACCTACGGTTTCGGAAGAATCGGAGGAGGTACGTTGGGTCACGCCGGAAGAGGCGGTGCGCATGGTGACACATCCCTTATATGCACAGAGGCTTGCGGATATGTTGCAATATGATGGATCCGTCGTTTTTTCATCCTATACGTATGACAATCGAACCATGGAATGCAAAACAAAAGAGGATCTGTAGAAAATAGAAAATACCGGCCTGCTGCATAAGCAACAGACCGGTATTTCTTTTTGTATATCAGGATCTTAGAACTCCAGATTGTTGACGGTTCTGGGATAAGGAATGACGTCGCGGATGTTGCCCATACCGGTGACGTAAAGGATCAGGCGCTCGAAGCCCAGGCCGAAGCCGGCGTGCTTGTTGGTGCCGTAGCGGCGCAGATCCAGGTACCACCAGTAATCGTCCTTGTTCAGGCCCAGCTCATCCATGCGCGCTTCCAGCACGTCCAGACGCTCTTCGCGCTGCGAGCCACCGATCAGTTCGCCGACGCCGGGGACCAGCATGTCGGCCGCGGCAACGGTCTTACCATCATCGTTGAGGCGCATGTAGAAGGCTTTGATCTCCTTCGGATAATCGGTCACGAAGACCGGACGCCCGAAGATCTCCTCGGTCAGGTAGCGCTCGTGCTCGGTCTGCAGATCGCAGCCCCAGTATGGATCATACTCGAACTTGTGACCGCTCTTGATCAGCAGGTCGACAGCCTCAGTGTAGGACACGCGGCCGAAGTCACTGTTCACAACGTGGTTCAGACGGTCCAGCAGGCCCTTGTCGACGAAAGAGTTGAAGAAGTTCAGCTCGTCGGCGGCATGCTCCATGAGGTAGCGGATGATGTACTTGGTCATATCCTCGGCCAGCTGCATATCATCGTTCAGATCCGCGAAGGAGATCTCCGGCTCGATCATCCAGAATTCAGCGGCGTGGCGGGTGGTGTTGGAGTTCTCGGCACGGAAGGTCGGGCCGAAGGTGTAGATGTTGCGGAAAGCCGCGGCATAAGTCTCACCGTTCAGCTGGCCGGAGACGGTCAAGAAAGCCTTCTTGTTGAAGAAGTCCTGGCTGAAGTCAACGGCGCCGTCCTCCGTACGAGGCGTGTCGTTGAAGTCCATCGTCGTGACCTGGAACATCGCACCGGCGCCTTCTGCATCAGAACCTGTAATGATCGGCGTGTGGACGTAGACGAAGCCACGATCCTGGAAGAACTTATGAATAGCATACGCGGCCAGGGAGCGGACGCGGAATACAGCCTGGAAGGTGTTGCTGCGTGGGCGCAGGTGCGCGATGGTGCGCAGATATTCCATGGAATGGCGCTTCTTCTGCAGCGGATAATCCGGCAGAGAACTGCCCTCGATGAGGATCTCTTCAGCCTGCATTTCGAACGGCTGGCGGGCTTCCGGCGTCAGGACCAGCGTGCCTTTGACTACGATGGCGGAACCGACCGGCAGATGGCTGACTTCCTGGAAGTTGGAGACTTTTTCATCCTCGTAGACGATCTGGATCGTGTTGAAGCAGGTGCCGTCGTGCAGGACGATGAAGCCCAGCGCCTTGCTGGCGCGGATGCTGCGGACCCAGCCGGCTACGGTCAGGCTCTGACCGGCGAATGCCGACGGGTCAGCAAAAATATCTTTCACTAACGTAAACATGTTCTATCCTTTCTGCGCTGGCCTTCCTCAGCGGACGATGGCCGGCGCTTCCTGATTCTTCAGAATGACGTCGTGGGCGCCGCCTTCCACGATGGAGGTGGCGGAGACCAGAGTGATCTTGGCATTCTTCTGCAGCTCTTCGATGGTCAGGCAGCCGCAGTTGCACATGGTGTGCTTGACTTTGCTCAAGGAAAGCGCGACGTTGTCCTTCAGCTTGCCGGCGTACGGCACATAGGAATCGACACCCTCTTCGAAGGCCATCTTCTTGTCGCCGCCCAGGTCATACCGCTGCCAGTTGCGGGCACGGCTGGAACCTTCGCCCCAGTACTCCTTGACGTAAGCGCCATTGATGTGCAGACGCTTGGTGGGAGACTCGTCGAAACGGGAGAAGTAGCGGCCCAGCATGAGGAAATCCGCACCCATGGCCAGCGCCAGGGTCATATGATAATCGTAGACGATACCACCATCGGAGCAGATCGGGATGTAC
>JAILDJ010000006.1 GCA_024689505.1 Clostridiales bacterium | reverse complement strand
ATCTGCACGATTTTCGTGGATGATAGTGCCGACCTGGAACAGGCGGTACAGATCATCGTGAACGCGAAAACACAGCGTCCTTCCGTGTGCAATGCGGAAGAGATCCTGTTGGTCCACGAAAACATTGCCATGGACTTCCTTCCTATGATCAAAAAGGCTCTGGTCGATGACCGGCAGCAGAACGGTCTGGTTCCGGTGGAACTGAGGCTGGATCCGGTCGCGGCTGCTTTCATCGACGGCACGCTCGCCGGTCCGGACGATTTTGACACCGAGTTTCTGGATTATATCCTGGCGGTCAAGGTCGTTGGCAGCGTGGAAGAAGCGATCCGCCACATCGCGGCACACTCCACCGGTCACAGTGAGGCGATCCTGACCTGCGACGATGCTCATGCACAGCTTTTCATCCAACAGGTCGACAGTGCCGCCGTTTACGTCAATGCCTCCACCCGTTTCACCGACGGAGGAGAATTCGGGCTGGGCTGCGAAATGGGCATCTCCACACAAAAACTGCACGCCCGCGGTCCCATGGGGTTAAAAGAACTGACAACCTATAAATATGTGATCCAAGGTAACGGACAGACTCGGGTATGATCCTGTTGCTTTTAACAAGGCCAAAAACCGTATCGATCCATACAAGAACGCCCCGTGCGATCTGCACGGGGCATTCTTTATGTCTTTTAATGTTTTACTCCAGCACTGTGATCCTTCCCTCAATCTTTGCGTCCAGACCTTGGTTCGTAGTGAAGTACTCTTCAATGATGTTGTTCTGTGAAGTAGCGACCACACGTGGCTTCATGTTCTGCCTGACCTCTTCCAAGGGGATGCCGAAGAACTCGTCGAAGTTCTTGAAATGGTAGGCCTGCAGTCCCAGTTTGAGCCGCATGTCGTCCGTGACCGGTGTGCCGTTGAAGCTCAGTTCCTCGATGGTGTGGGTGGACTTGCGGTACACGATCTTCACACCTCTGGACACCTGGTAGAACTCTGTCTCACCGATCCAGGCATCGTCGCGCATCAGGTGCTGTACGATGCGGCGCCACTGCGCGCCGGTGACTTCGACCATATAGATGACGTCGTCGAAGGGAGTGTTCTCCACCATGTCCTGGTACTCGATGACCGGACCGAGTTCCTTCTTGCGGATGCTGCCTGAGCCGAACAGCATGATGTCATAGCTGGCGTCATCGACCATCACGTCCGCGTAGAGGTTGCCCATTTCCGTCTCCTGTTCGCGGCTGGGGTGCGTAAGCTTCCTCGCCCAGCGGGTGACCACACGTTTATACTTGGAATCGGTCTGCGTACGGTAGCTGTCGATCAGATCCGCCATGACCTCGTCCTCCGGCGCGGTCTTCTCATTGATCGGCACACACTTCCAGCGGAAATCCACGATATCACCGGCTTCCTGATCATACTGGATGTCGATCTGACCAATGATGCCGGAACCGGTGCCTGCCTGCACGATCGGGATCCCATTGACGAATTCCGGTTTCTCCATATATGTATGCGAATGTCCGCCGATGATCATGTCGATGCCCCAGTCCGGATCCAGCAGTTCCGCCAGCTTGAGGTCGTTTTCATAGCCGATATGTGTCAGCAGCACGGTCATATCGGTGCGCACCGTCCGGTAATTGTCGCAGATGATACCGATCTCCTTCGCCGCCGCTTCGATATCGATGAACGTGCCGATGATCTTTTCCCCTTTGGTGGACGCCAGGACTTCTTCGGTCAGGATACCGATGAACATGACCCGCATGCCACCCACATCGATATTGATGTAAGGGGTGAAGATGCGGGAGTTGTTCATGGTTATGAACAGGTTCGCATTGATCAGCGGGAATTTGGTGCACTTCTCCAGGAACAGCAGATGCGCAAAACCATAGTCGACCTCATGGTTGCCGATGGTGGCCACATCCGGCCGCAGCGTGTTCATCAGGTCGATGGTGGAAAGGCCCTGGTATTCGGAATCGATCACCGAGCCACGGAACATATCTCCTGCCAGCGCATAGATCACGTTTTCTTTTTCCTGACGGATCTTATTGACATAACCGGCCAGACGCGCAAGTCCTCCGGTCTCCACGCCCTCCTCCACCTTTGGCAGGAAATCTCCGTGAAAATCATTGGAATGCAGGATCGTGAGTTTTTTGATACTGTCGTTCATAGTGCTCTCCCCTTTTTCGTTTTATACTTCTGTCCATACTGACCCTTCACGGTCGCTCTTCAGGCAAGCCGCGATGAATTTCACGCCGCGGATGCCGTCTTCGATGTTCGGGAAGTCCAGATCAGCTTCCGTCAACATCTCTCCGTTGACCTTTTTCAGAACAGCTGCGGTAAAAGCCTTGTACATGTTGGCAAAGGCTTCGTATAGGCCTTCCGGATGACCGAAGGGCAGGCGTTCCATAGCCGCCACTTCCGGATGGATGTATCCCATGCCACGGTTCAGGATCTGCGTGGGCTGACCTTTCAGCGTCAGTTTCAGAACGTTCGGCGTCTCCTGTACCCACTCGATGGCGCCTTTGGTACCGAAGATGCGCACGACCAGGCCATTCAGATGGCCGACGCACACCTGTGATGAGCAGAACACGCCGTGGCTGCCATTCTCGAATTCGACCAGGATGTTCGCATTCAGATCCAGCGGCTGGCCGTAGTTGTCCAGCATTGCGCAGACGCGTTTCAATTCCATGCCCGTAATGTAGCTGACCGTGTGCTCGATGTGTGAGCCGATATCGCCCACACAGTTGGAGCCGCCGGAGATCGCCGGATCCTTGCGCCAGGAAGACAGCTGCAGCATTTCTTTGTCCGTATTGCCGATATCGTCGACCAGATATTCCTGGAAGTATTCACCATTCACGTTGATGATCTCACCGATGACACCGTCGCGCACCAGGGCTCTTGCTTCATGGACCATGACGTTGCCCGAATGAGAATAGTTCAATCCGAACAGCAGGCCTTTTTCTTCCGCAAGCTTCTTCAGTTCCATAGCCTCCTCTGCCGTGAACGTCAGAGGCTTTTCGCAATAGACGTTGATGTCGTTCTCGAGGAACGCCTTCGCCGCCTGATAATGCGTGTTGTTTGGCGTGCAGATGCTGACCCAGTCGATGCCATCTGCACGGGCTCCTTCTGCTGCGGCCATCGTCTCAAAATCCGCATAGATCCGCTCCGGGTCCAGCCCATAGTGCAGACCTGTCGCCTGATTGGCTTCTTCCCTGCGGGAGAAGCAGCCGGCCACAAGCTCCACATTTTCATTCATGGCTGCTCCCTTGCGGTGCACGTCACCAATAAATGCGTTCAGGTCGCCCCCGACCATGCCATACCTTAGTTTACTTCTTTTCATGATCTTGCTCCTTTTGCATCAGTTGCGGTTTTAACGTTTCTTATGTCTTTATTATATGCACTCACTTTCTGCTCGTCAACCAAGAACGCCGCATGGATTCGTACACTTTTTATTGAAAAAACATGTATGATATGATACAACAATTATGTTATCTTTTTGTATGCAATCAATCGATCTAAGGAATCACGGTTTACATGAATATAAAAAGAAATCGTTCGGCCGAACTTGTCAGCAACGTCTTCTTTCTCACTGTGTTCACATTCTTTCTGACCTCGCTCATGACGACGCTGGGAAGTGTGATCGATGGTTTTATCATCGGGAACACGATGGGAACGAAAGAGATCGGT
>JAILDJ010000216.1 GCA_024689505.1 Clostridiales bacterium | reverse complement strand
CTGATCCGCGAGAGAATACCATTGTCATCGGTCGATTTTGAGATCCTTAAAAAATCTGCAACGACTGCCGCATTTTCTCCGGAGATTCGTAGCAAAAAGTTTGGAGGTGTGGTATAATCCTATGATGATTCATGCAAATGGATTGGACCCAAGCGTTTTGAACGATGCGATCCGAAAATCAACGGAAGTATGTGAAATAGAAGGCTGCTGCGGACAACGGTTCCTTGCGGCGGGCATGGCGCACAAAGATATCACCATCCATGGGATCCCCGGCAATGCGCTGGGTGCTTACCTGAATGGAGCCAAGATCACGGTGCTGGGCAATGCGCAGGACGCGGTCGGTGATACGATGAACGAAGGTGCGATCGTGATCCATGGGAACACGGGCGATGCCGCTGGCTACGCCATGCGTGGCGGGAAGATCTATGTGAAGGGAAACGCAGGGTATCGTGCAGGTATCCATATGAAGGCCTACAAGGACAAGGCGCCTTTGATGGTGATCGGCGGTAAGGCTGGCAGCTTTCTGGGCGAATATCAGGCCGGCGGGGTCATCATCGTGCTCAATTTGGAAAAGCCGCAGGAGAAATGTGTCGGATTCTTCCCCTGTACAGGGATGCATGGGGGCAAGATGTTTTTGCGGTCCACTTGCGAAAATGTAACATTTCCGGCGCAGGTGACAGCCTGTCCAGCAGGAGCAGAGGATCTGCAGGAACTCCGTGTACATTTGGAAGAGTACTGTCAGCTGTTTGAACTGGATATAGAAGCCGTACTTGCGGCACCGTTCACTGTAGTGACGCCGGATAGTAAAAATCCATACCGCCAGATGTATGTAGCAAATTAAGAAAAAACAGGAGAGATGGTCATGAGGTATTCAAAAGAAGAGGTCATGCAATACACACGGGAAGAGGATGTGAAATTCATCCGGCTTGCGTTCTGCGATGTTTTCGGTAAGCAAAAAAATATCGCCATCGTGGCGGAAGAACTGCCTCGGGCTTTTGAATACGGTATTGCGTTCGACGCGTCGGCGATCGCCGGTTTTGGGGATGAGGTGCACAGTGACCTGCTATTGCATCCGGAGCCGGAGACACTTATGCTGCTCCCATGGCGGCCGGAACATGGCCGAGTCATCCAGATGTTTTCCAGTATCACCCGGCCGGATGGTACGCCGTTCGCCTGCGATACGCGGAATCTTTTGAAAACGGCGATTGCGGACGCTGCAAAAGCCGGCTATGATTTTACGTTCGGCGCCGAGCAGGAGTTTTACCTTTTTCAGTTGAACGAAGAGGGACAGCCGACAAAGATCCCGAATGATGCAGCCGGATATATGGATATTGCTCCAGAGGATCGTGGGGAAAATGTCCGCCGTGAGATCTGTCTGACATTGGAGCAGATGGGGATCTGTCCGGAGAGTTCGCATCATGAAGAAGGGCCTGGTCAGAATGAGATCGATTTCCGTTACGCGGATGCATTAACTGCGGCGGATCATGCAATGACGTTCCAGCGTGTGGTGAAGACTGTAGCGCATAGAAATGGACTGGCAGCGGATTTCTCGCCAAAACCATTGGAAAACGAGCCGGGAAACGGCTTCCATATCAATATGTCACTTCGGCCTTGGAAAGATGAGACAGTGTTCTCCCAAATGATCGCTGGCATCCTGCGGCATGCAACTGAGATGACTGCGTTCCTGGATCCGGGCGATGATTCTTACAAGCGATTGGGCAGCCATAAAGCACCGCGTTATATTTCATGGTCGCATGAAAACCGCTCACAGTTGGTCCGCATTCCGGCGGCTGTCGGCGAGTACCGACGCATGGAACTGCGCTCGGCAGATCCGACTGCCAACCCGTATCTCGCATTCGCGCTGATGATCTATGCGGGGTTGGACGGGATCACGAACAAACTGGATCTATGCGCGCCGTCTGACATCAATTTGTTCATGGCGGACAAGGAGGTACTTTCTTCATATCAAACACTTCCTGCAAGCTTTGAAGAGGCCTGCAAGATCGCGGCAGCCAGTGGATTTATCAAGGCACACATTCCTTCTGAGATTCTTGCGATCTATTGCGGAAAATAAAATGAGGTATTCCGGATGGTTTTAGAAGAGCGGATATACAGCGTACTCATCGTTTCCGCGGCGGAAAAGATCAATAATGCGCTGCTTTCTCTCCTGCCTGAATCTCACTATCAACCCGTCAGGATCGCCTCCAGTATCAGTGCCGCCAAACGTGCCTGGAGAGAGCGGAATTATGACTATGTGATCATCAATTCTCCATTGCCTGATGATGCGGGCACGAGGTTCGCGATCGACGCGGTGGATGCAAAAGGCACTGTCGTTGTTCTGCTTGTACGTTCCGAGATCTATGATGAGGTCCGTGATAAGGTTACAGTCCATGGTGTATTTACGTTGGCCAAACCTTTTTCTCTGCCACAGCTTTCCATCGCACTTGACTGGATGGAGAGCGCCAGAGAAGGCTTGAGGAAAATGGAAAAAAAGACCCTGTCCGTCGAAGAAAAAATGGAGGAGATCAGGGTCGTCAATCGTGCCAAGTGGGTCCTCATCTCCGAATTGAAGATGGATGAGGCACAGGCACATCGCTATATCGAAAAACAGGCTATGGACCGATGCGTGTCAAAAAAAGAGATCGCAGAAGAGATCATCAAAACATACATATAAAAGATGCCACCCGAAAGGATGGCATCTTAATATTTGATCAAAGGTTCGGTCCATTCCCGGCCGCGGGTCTTTTCAGTGCCGGCAACGTGGGCCAGATACAGATCGGTGTAGAAGGCTTCTGGCAGCAGGAGATCCTGCGCCTTGGCGGGATTGGTGATGACAGGCAAGGAGGATTTTTGTATCATCTCGGAGAGCAGTGATTCTGCTTGTCGACGGAAGCCCAGTACGCGGATGTACTGAGGAGTACAAGGCAGATGAGCATCCATCTCCAGTAAAATGTTCAGCAAGATCCGGCGGATCCGAGCTTTGGGATAGCGCTTGGTGGAGATGCGTTCGACGGCTTCCGAGATGGGCATCGGACGATCGATCGCCTGTAGGATGCGGTTTTCCAATCCCTCGCTCACGTCACGGATCCCGGCGAGAGAAGTGGGTGTGTGATGGAGCAGACGATCGTAGAGCAGGGGTCCCCAGGTGTCAAAAGGATCGCTCATAGGACTTCTGCGCAGAATATGGATGACTTCATTCGGCATGTATAGAGAAACATCCGCCTTGGTGCGGATCAGGTCACGCAGCTTTGAAGCAGAAGGTGCTTCCGGATGGAGCGAATCGTGATACGAAGTCTCACGCAGGATCGGAAGCGGGATCATATCGGCATCGAGTCGATGCAGGGCTTTCAGATACTCGATCGCCAGGATCGTGTTGGGTTTATGCAAAAGGACTTCGGAGATATCGGCCGCCTCAGCAAGTGCCAGGGAGCGGGCTGCGGCAAACCCCATTCCTTGAGAAAGGTTCTCCTCCAGGGCTTTTTTAAAAGCAGGGGGTTCCGTCAAAGCGGTTTCGGCTGCCTTCTGCAGCAAAGTAAGATCTGTCGTTTCGGATCCAAAACTCAGATGGGTCACGACTCCGGAGCTTGCGAGCAGACGGACGCCGGTCTCCGCGAATCCTTCGCTGCTGGAAATGGCACCAGCTGTCGGCAGTTCCAGAACCAGATCGGCACCGCCGGCTAAGGCCATTCTGGTACGTGTCCATTTATCGAGAAGGGCCGGTTCGCCGCGCTGCATAAAGTGCGGGCTCATCGCGGCCACGACAAAAGCACCGCCTGCGGCTTCTTTGGCCAGACGGATCTGACGGGCATGCCCGTTATGGAATGGATTGTACTCCGCGATGATACCGATACAATGCATGATGCATACCTCTGCGAATGTATTATGGGTCCCATTATAAAGAATCCGAGAAGCAGGGTCAAGCCCGGATCAGGGCCCGAAAAATCTGAAAATGAAGAAAAACGGAGCAAATAAGAGAAAAAAAGAGAAAATAAAAGAATATTTGATATAAACGATGATAAAACATAGCCATCAAAGTTGATATATAGGCGCAAAATGAATAAACTATACCATGGTTTAGCACTCGACGAGCACGAGTGCTAATAACATGAAAAAGTACATTATAACAGGAGGATAAGATCATGAAGCTTAGACCCTTAGGAGATAAGGTAGTTGTGAAGCAGCTGGAGGCGCTTGAGACCACGAAGTCCGGTATCATCCTGACCGGCGGCGCGAAGGAAAAACCGCAGGAAGCCGAAGTCATCGCGGTCGGCCCGGGCGGTGTCGTAGATGGCAAGGAAGTCGTCATGCAGGTGGAAGTCGGCCAGAAGGTATTCTATTCCCGCTACGCCGGCACGGAAGTCAAACTGGACGGCGAGGAGTATATCATCGTAAAACAGAGTGATATCCTGGCTGTTGTAGAAGAGTAATTGAAAAGAGGGAATTATCATGGCAAAAGAGATCAAATTCGGAACTGAAGCAAGAAACGCGCTGGTCAGAGGTGTCGATCAGCTGGCTGATACCGTACGTGTGACCCTGGGCCCGAAAGGCCGCAACGTCGTTTTGGACAAGAAATATGGCGCACCGCTGATCACCAACGATGGTGTTACCATCGCTAAAGAGATCGAGTTGGAAGACGCGTTCGAGAACATGGGCGCGCAGCTGGTCAAGGAAGTTGCGACCAAGACCAATGACGCGGCTGGTGATGGCACCACGACTGCTACGGTCCTGGCACAGGCTATGATCCAGGAAGGCGCGAAGAATATCGCGGCCGGCGCGAACGCTATCATCCTGCGTAAGGGTATGAAGAAAGCGACCGATGCGGCTGTTGAGGCGATCAAAGGCATGGCCATCCCGGTCAGCTCCAAGGAACATATCGCACAGGTCGCCGCCATTTCTGCCGGAGATGAAGCGGTCGGTACCATGGTCGCTGACGCGATGGAGAAGGTCTCCAACGACGGCGTCATCACCGTTGAAGAATCCAAGACGATGAACACCGAGCTGGAGCTGGTCGAAGGTATGCAGTTCGACCGCGGTTATCTGTCCTCTTACATGGCGACCGACATGGAGAAGATGGAAGCTAACCTGGAGAACCCCTTCATCCTGATCACCGACAAGAAGATCTCCAACATTCAGGATATCATGCCTCTGCTGGAGCAGATCGTCCAGATGGGTGCTCGCCTGCTGATCATCGCTGATGATGTCGAAGGCGAAGCGCTGGCGACCCTCGTTGTCAACAAACTGCGCGGCGTCTTCAATTGCGTCGCCATCAAGGCTCCTGGCTTCGGCGATCGCCGTAAGGCCATGCTGCAGGATATCGCTGTACTGACCGGCGGTACTGTCATTTCTGAGGAACTGGGTCTGGATCTGAAGGATGCCACCATCGATATGCTGGGCCGTGCCAAGTCCGTCAAGGTGCAGAAAGAGAACACTGTCATTGTAGACGGTGCCGGCGACAAGGAAGAGATCGATGCCCGCAAGGAACAGATCAAAGCGCAGATCGAGACCACGACCTCCGATTATGAGCAGGAAAAACTGAAGGAACGTCTGGCCAAACTGGCCGGTGGCGTAGCCGTGATCAAAGTCGGTGCTGCGACCGAGACCGAGATGAAAGAAAACAAGCTGCGTATGGAAGATGCTCTGGCAGCGACCCGTGCCGCAGTCGAAGAAGGTATCGTCAGCGGCGGCGGCAGCGCTTACATCTATGCGATCGAAGCCACCAAGAAGCTTGCTGATACCCTGGCAGGCGACGAAAAGACCGGCGCGCTGATCATCGCGAAGGCCCTGGAAGCTCCGGTACGCCAGATCGCCGCAAACGCTGGTGTCGAAGGCTCCGTCGTTGTGAACAAACTGCTGGAATCCGCTGAAGGCACCGGATTCAACGCTCTGACGGATGAGTATGTCAACATGGTCGAAGCCGGTATCATCGATCCTGTCAAGGTCACACGCTCCGCGCTGCAGAACGCAGCTTCCGTAGCATCCACCTTGCTCACGACCGAATCCGCCGTTGCCGACATCCCCGCCCCCGAACCCGCTGTACCCGCAGCAAACCCGGGCATGGGAATGATGTAAACCAACCTAAAGAATCATACAAAACGAATCCCCTGACGACATACTTGCATGATCGGAAGGGGATTCGTTTTGCATGATTCGCAGCCCATACGAGCGCAAAGCACGAAGTGCGAAAGCGCGAGTATTGGGGTAGGCGAGCGAGAGTGCGGAGCACGAAGCTCGGCGTTAGGTTGAAAACCGGAGATGTGCTTGCGCAATTGAAGGAGGCTTTCGTTTTGCATGATTCGCAGCTTGTATCCATCGATCTATTATTGAGTCTTTGTTCCGAGTGGACACTAAACTTAAAAACGACTGACTTTGATCCAATGAATGATCTATAAGCGCCTGATCACGAAAATTGTGTCCATTCGGTACTGGATCATCCAGGAAGGATGTTTATTTGCATGCGCGGATCAGCAGGCGCCAACACTTGGAAACAAACATGGCGTGGGATCCGGTCGATCGGAAAACCTTGTTATTCCGCTTGGAGTCTGCTATAATCCAAATAACTCATATTCTAGAAAGGATGCCCGCATGCCTCGTCAAAGCATTTTCGATATGCCAGTTTCCAAAGTCTATCCACTGCTTCTTCAGAAAGCAGAACGTAAAGGCCGAACAAAAGAAGAGCTGGATACGGTCATCCATTGGCTGACCGGCTATGATATGGACCAGGTGGATCAGAGCGCTCCCTATGGGCAGTTCTTTGAGAATGCTCCGGCCATGAATCCTAAAGCGACCTTGATCAAGGGCAAAATCTGCGGCATCGCGGTCGAATCGATCGAGGATCCTTTGATGCAGAAAATTCGCTGGCTGGACAAATTGGTCGATGAGCTCGCCAAGGGCAAACCACTGGAAAAGATCCTGCGAGGATGAAATGGAACGTTACGAGTATGATGCTGTCTTACATGAGATGGCAGACGATGGTGGTGCCTATGTTGCATTTCCCTGGGATATCCGACAGGAATTCGGCAAAGGCCGTGTAAAGGTACATGCATCCTTCGATGGTATCTCCTATGACGGAAGTATCGTCAATATGGGACTGAAAAACGAGGATGGCTCGATTTGCTACATCATTGGCGTACGCAAGGAAATACGCAAAAAGCTGAATAAAACCGATGGTGACATGCTGCATGTTTGCATCGTTGCAAATGATCAATAAAAGGAGACTGCATATGGACGTCAATAAGCTGCATTGGACAAGAGAACCACAAAGTTTCACCATCCGACCTGACAGGATCGAAATCACGACTGCGCCGTATACGGATCTTTGGCAGCGGACCTACTATCATTTCCGTAATGACAATGCGCCGGTCCTGCAGATGGAAACGGAAGAAAAGTTCTTTTCCTTTGTCGTCAAGACAGATTTCACCGAGAGCCACCATCGTTTCGACCAGTGCGGCATCGTCATGTATCTGGATTCGGAAAACTGGCTGAAGGGCTCTGTAGAATATGAGAATGAGGAATTCCAGCATCTGGGATCCGTGGCGACGAACCATGGGTACTCCGACTGGGCGACGACCGCTATTCCTGCTAACGTCAAAATCATGTGGTATCGTTTCAGCCGCCGGGAGGACGACTACTGCATCGAATGTTCGAACGATGGTGTCGCTTTTTCCCAGATGCGGGTTTGTCATATGTGGGAAGGGGCGGAAAAGATCCGGTTCGGTATCTATGCCTGCAGCCCCGAGGATTCCAGCTTCAAAGCGGTCTTCACGGATCTTCAGATCACGGAGTGTGCCTGGAAGGCGCACGATGGCCAGCAGCCGGACTGAAAAAACCTGAAAAATACTATTGACATTCAAATGCCTTTATGATATTATAATCCTTGCGCGTGAGATAAAGCAGTACTCGATGCGCAAGGCCAGG
The DNA here is from genome assembly GCA_024689505.1 of Clostridiales bacterium. Classification (GTDB taxonomy): domain Bacteria; phylum Bacillota; class Clostridia; order Lachnospirales; family Bianqueaceae; genus RUG159. The sequence continues at coordinate 1,084 of JAILDJ010000216.1, read as the reverse complement.
ATTTTTAAGCCTATGCCGGAGTGGCGGAACTGGCAGACGCACAGGACTTAAAATCCTGCGGTCCTAATCGACCGTACCGGTTCGATCCCGGTCTCCGGCAGTCGACCTTTTAAGGCGAGAATTTATACCGCCTCAGCCCAGATAGCTCAGTTGGTAGAGCAGAGGACTGAAAATCCTCGTGTCACTGGTTCGATTCCGGTTCTGGGCATCCTTACAACCGAATATTGCGGGTGTAGTTCAATGGTAGAACACCAGCCTTCCAAGCTGGATACGAGGGTCCGATTCCCTTCACCCGCTTCTGCGCGCATAGCTCAGCTGGATAGAGCGTCTGGCTACGGACCAGAAGGCCGCGGGTTCGAATCCTACTGCGCGCATCATGAAAGAAACCTCTTTTGTCTACCATGGCAAAAGAGGTTTTTTATGTTGGCAGAAATATGGTATAATTATCCTTATCAAACGAAAGAAACGGAGGCAGACCATGATACTTTTTCTTACAGGCAATACTTTCACAGACAGACCGGGGTGCGACGACAAATCTGAAATGATTCCTGACAACCGTTTGATCGACGAAATGCGCAGTGTTTTTCCCGCTCCATGCCGTGCGATTTACTTCAGCGACAGTTCCGACGACTTTGAGTTTAACGATTATATTACCGACAATACCAGAGATGGCTTTGAGTATTCGGGATTTCAATTCGAGAGCTTTATCTGTGTGGACGGCAGGAACGCTTCTCAGGCAGAGGAGTTGATCCGGCAGGCGAATTTCATCATTCTCGGTGGTGGGCACACGCCGTCGCAGAATTGTTTTTTCAAAGATATGGGGCTTGCGGATCTGTTGAAGGCCTATGACGGTGTCATTTGGGCGATCAGCGCCGGAAGCATGAACTGCGCCGAAACCGTTTATGCCGCGCCCGAGGAGGATGGCGAGGCACTCGATCCCGATTATAATAGATTTTTGACCGGTCTTGGTTTCACAAAGACTACGATCCTGCCCCATTATAATTATTGGAAAGACAAAACGCTGGATGGCCTCAACTATATCAACGAGATAATACTGCCTGACAGTATAGGAAGGACTTTCTAT
>JAILDJ010000198.1 GCA_024689505.1 Clostridiales bacterium | reverse complement strand
CGGCATATAAATACCGCTTCCGGCAAAAGTATAACAACCGGAAGCGGTTTCGTCAATGTTGGGAAGAACTTACAATTGTTCCAGGACCTGTTCCAATTCCTCTTCCAGGTTCCGGTAAAAAGCCGCCACATGGATCCCATCAGCCAGCGCATGATGTACCATGACCGTGACCGGGATCGTGACCCGGCCGCCCTCTTCCTGATATTTGCCCCAGGTGATGCTGGGGTTGGAAAAGCGGGTGTCCGGCCAGGGTGTTTCCAGGCTTTCATAATGGACCCACGGTACACTGGAGATGAACAGCTGGCCCATCGGGTCCTCTTCCTCCTCCAGGTGCTCCGCGGCGAGCGCCTCTGCCTGTTTGCGCGTACCTTCTTCCAGATACCGGGCGAAGGGCTGATCCACATGGACCAGGCAGTAGCGGTAAGTCCCGTCCGGCAGCCCGACGGTAAAGGATGGATCGCAATGATCATATTCCAGGATCCCCTCCTCATGGATACGCTGCCGGAATGCCGGGATCCGGTTTGCGGCACGGATCACCGCATACAGGAACGTCAGGAAAAACGGCGCTTCCGCTTGCCGGACCCGTTCCAGGAATCCCGTGATATCGACCTTGACTGTCATGGTAAGAAACGGCTGTGCCATGGTCAGGAAATGCGCAAAATGATCTTTACGTGGATAAACGCTCAAATCGATCTTATGCGGTCCCAAGATTTGTTTCTCCTTATCTTATGCCTGCTGGTGCAGTTTGCGGAATTTGTCCGATTTGGTATCGAGGAACGACATGCTGGCTTCTGAAGGCACGTCATTGACACCAGATGCGATGAAATTCCTAAGGACGCCTGTCAGCACGAAGGGCTTGATGAAAACGGAATGCAGCAGCGCCCAGATGATGATGCCGCCAATGGCCGCAAGTACGATGGGCAGCGTGCTCGGATCCTTCAAAAGCTCAGCGAACGCGCTGGTCTCCTCCGCCAGTGCCTCCTGCAGCGCTTCACCGATCGTCAGATAGATCTCCGGATGGGCATGTACGATCGGATAGAAGATCCCGGTAAACGCGCCACCGATGACGACGAAGGACAGTAAACCGATGCCGAAGATCCGTCCCATGTTCTTGAAAAAGGTCTTGCCATGCTTGAAGAAGATGGCCGCACCTTCACACGCTGCCTTCGCGGAGCTTACGCCCTGGCGGTAGAACACCCAGCCCAGGCAGCAGTCGCAAAGGTAATTGATGATCGTCTGCATGATCGAAGAGATGATGCTGCCGATCGACTTACCGGTGTCTCCGCCCACGTTCTGCGTGACGTTCGTGATCGCTCTGCCAAGCTGTCCGAAGATACCCTTGATGGCCCGGGTGATGGCGAAGAATGCGGCGACCGTAAGGAACCGCTCTTTCACGACCTTTTTGCCTTCCGTGATGACATCATCCGGCAGTTCTCCTTCGGTGATGCCGCGTGTCATCATGGCGATCTGACCGGCTTTCAGCCCATAGGATACGAACCGGGTGATAATGATCAGCGCGATCAAGCCGATGAGCAGGCCCAGTATCAATCCGACAGGGCCGGCTTCTGCCGCCTTATCCCCTACGAAGAACCCCAGCGTTCCTAACGCCAGAAGCAGTATGATCCCGATGACATCCCAAAATACACGCCGTAACGAAAACCCAAGGGTCTTCTTGTAGATCTGCAGATTGTTCATGATCGTTCTCCTTTGAAACTGTTTTCACTCTATATACAAGTGCGCGTTTTATTTGGAGACGATCGTATCACTTTTCGATCCAGACTTCAAGCCTTCGGATCTGTCCCGCTCTCAATTTTTCTGCGATGGTGCCAGCCAGTTTCCTGACCGGTTCCCCATCATCCGGCAGGATCCGTTCGATCCGGTACGTGCCGGGGATCAAATCCTCCTGATCCGGCAGATGATAGATGACCTTTGTCTGTCCCAGGAACATGGCGGAGACCGTTTTGTCCGGACCGATCAGCCAGCCGGGCAGGGCCGGCGCAAGCTCGCAGACCAGAGTGCCATCTTCCATGGTGAACGGCTGCGCGCCGAACATCATGCGCCGCCAGATACTCAGGAACTCGGCGGTCGATCCGCTGAGGCGCGCCACGAAGCCTCGCCCGTGGATCTCTTCGTCGGGATTCAGGCTGCTGGCCAGGAAGGAAGAATTCTCCAAAGTGCTGCGGCCATAGACCTCCGGATCCAGGAACGGAACGCAGGTCTTCTGCAGATCCTCGAAAAACTGCGGATACAGGCCGGCCTTCAGCGTCTCCAGCAGGTATTTGTACTCCATGTGCAGCCAGATCGAAGCATTCTCCAGCCAGCCGGATGTGAACGCGCGGCAGCGGCCGATCTCATAGGATTCACTGTCCAGCGGGGCATTGACCCGGTACATGGAAAGCTTTTCATCGAACAGAGC
>JAILDJ010000197.1 GCA_024689505.1 Clostridiales bacterium | reverse complement strand
CGGCATATAAATACCGCTTCCGGCAAAAGTATAACAACCGGAAGCGGTTTCGTCAATGTTGGGAAGAACTTACAATTGTTCCAGGACCTGTTCCAATTCCTCTTCCAGGTTCCGGTAAAAAGCCGCCACATGGATCCCATCGGCCAGCGCGTGATGCACCATGACCGTCACTGGGATCGTGACCCGACCGCCCTCTTCCAGATATCGGCCCCAGGTGATGCTGGGGTTGGAAAACCGCGTGTCCGGCCAAGGCGTCTCCAGGCTTTCATAATGGATCCACGGTACACTGGAAATGAACAGCTGACCCAGCGGATCCTCTTCCTCTTCCAGATGTTCCGAGTCCAAAGCCTCCGCCTGTTTGCGCTGCCCTTCTTCCAGATACGAGGCAAACGGCTGATCCGTATGGACCAGGCAATATCGATAGGTGCCGTCCGCAAGCCCGACCGTAAAGGACGGATCGCAATGATCGTATTCCAGGATGCCGTCCTCATGGATGCGCTGCCGGAACTCCGGGATCCGGTTCGCGGCACGGGTCACCGCGTACAGGAACGTCAGAAAGAACGGCACTTCCTCCTGTCGGACCTGCTCCAGGAATCCTGTGATATCGACCTTGACCGTCATGGTGAGGAACGGCTGAGTCATGGTCAGGAAATGCGCAAAATGCTCTTTTCGCGGATAGCCGCTCAGATCGATCTTATGCGGTCCCAATTGTAATTCTCCTTATCTTATGCCTGCTGATGCAGTTTGCGGAATCTGTCGGACTTGGTATCGAGGAAGGACATGCTGGCTTCTGAAGGCACGTCATTCATCCCGGATTCCATGAAGTTCCTAAGGACCCCTGTCAGAACGAAGGGTTTGACAAAAACGGAATGCAGCATCGCCCAGATGATGATGCCGCCGATGGCCGCCAGTGCGATGGGCAGGGTGCTCGGATCCTTCAAAAGCTCAGCGAACGCGCTGGTCTCCTCCGCCAGTGCCTCCTGCAGCGCTTCGCCGATCGTCAGATAGATTTCCGGATGGGCATGTACGATCGGATAGAAGATCCCGGTAAACGCGCCACCGATGACGACGACGGACAGTAAACCGATGCCGAAGATCCGTCCCATGTTCTTGAAAAAGGTCTTGCCATGCTTGAAGAAGATGGCCGCACCTTCACACGCTGCTTTCGCGGAGCTCACACCCTGGCGGTAGAACACCCAGCCCAGGCAGCAGTCGCAAAGATAATTGATGATCGTCTGCATGATCGAAGAGATGATGCTTCCGATGGACTTGCCGGTGTCGCCGCCCACGTTCTGCGTGACGTTCGTGATCGCTCTGCCCAGCTGTACGAAGATGCCCTTGATGGCCCTGGTGATAGCGAAGAACGCGGCGACCGTAAGGAACCGCTCTTTCACAACCTTCTTTCCTTCCGCGATGACGTCATCCGGCAGCTCTCCTTCGGTGATGCCGCGTGTCATCATGGCGATCTGACCGGCTTTCAGCCCATAGGATACGAAGCGGGTGATAATGATCAGCGCGATCAGGCCGATGAGCAGGCCCAGTATCAATCCGACAGGGCCGGCTTCCGCCGCCTTATCGCCTACGAAGAACCCCAGCGTTCCCAACGCCAGAAGCAATACGATCCCGATGAGATCCCAAAATACACGTCTTAACGAAAACCCAAGGGTCTTCTTGTAGATCTGCAGGTTGTTCATGATCCTTCTCCTTTAAAACTGGTTTCACTCTATATACAAGTGCGCGTCTTATTTGGAGACGATCGTATCACTTTTCGATCCAGACTTCAAGCACTCCGATCTGTCCAGCTCTAAGTTTTTCTGCCGTTGCTCCGGTGATCGTCGGTGTCGGCTGTTCCGCGCCGTCCACCAGGATCTTCTCGATCTGATACGCACCGGGGATCAAATCCTCCTGATCCGGCAGATGGTAGATGACCTTCGTCTGTCCCAGGAACATGGCGGTGACCGTTGGGTCCGGACCGATCAGCCAGCCGGGCAGGGCTGGTGCAAGATCACAGACCAGAGTGCCATCTTCCATGGTGAACGGCTGCGCGCCGAACATCATGCGCCGCCAGATACTCAGGAACTCAGCGGTCGATCCGCTGAGCCTCGCCACGAAGCCTCGCCCGTGGATCTCTTCGTCGGGATTCAGGCTGCTGGCCAGGAAGGAGGAATTCTCCAAAGTGCTGCGGCCATAGACCTCCGGATCCAGGAAGGGAACACAGGTCTTCTGCAGATCCTCGAAAAACTGCGGATACAGGCCGGCTTTCAGAGTCTCCAGCAAGTATTTGTACTCCATGTGCAGCCAGATCGAAGCATTCTCCAGCCAGCCGGATGTGAACGCGCGGCAGCGGCCGATCTCATAGGATTCACTGTCCAGCGGGGCATTGACCCGGTACATGGAAAGCTTTTCATCGAACAGAGC
>JAILDJ010000190.1 GCA_024689505.1 Clostridiales bacterium | reverse complement strand
GTCCTGGGGCCGGTAGATGTCCGCGATGTGCCGGCCGATCCGCATCTCCTGCAGGCTCTCATCCGGCTCGAAATAGTATTTCAGGACACAGTGCAGCATGCGTTCGGACTGCGTGCCGATGCCGCGGTTCATCTCGGCCTTAGCTGCCAGCGCCGCTTCCGCCCGGCGGATCGCGTACTGCAAGCGTTCGTTCTGCTCATCCATCATGACTGCACCTCCCTTCACGCTTCTATCTACTGTACCACGGATTTTGGGACGATTCAATTCTTTCTGATGGAAATTGCTTTTTACAGGTGCAGAAGGTATAATGAAAATAACGAAAACCAAGGAGATTTCCGCATATGTTTTACATTCCGTATGGCGCAGAAAAATATGTGAAGAAAAGGGTAGCATTTCTGCTCAAAGCTCTGCCAACAGGCACGCAGCAACATATATACCGGGCATTAGATGAGATGGATCTTAATGTTGAATACCTTGCAGAAAAAGACATCGGCTATCCCTCTTTCAAGTACGATGAATTCAGCGAAGAGTATATACAAATGGCAGAGGAGGAATTTGCCAGTGCCTGCAATGATCTGAATCTATACTTGAAGGAGGCTGGAAGACCGCCATTCTTTCATGATCCAGAAGACACCTGCCGCAGTGCAAAAGAATACCTGGAACTCATGAAAAAACGTCCCTATGAGGAATTGGTCGCGTTTTTTGGTGCCTCTTATGAGGACTACGAACCCGAGTCCTGGCCGCCTGCAGCTGCTGATTGTATCGAAGTGGAGAAATAACATGGAACAAGTGATCCTGACCAACATGTGCATGGTCTATGAGGGAGACCGCATCCTGGTGGAGCATAAAGTCACCGGACGTTATACCGGCATCGTCTTCCCGGGCGGCCATGTGGAAGCCGGTGAGCCCTTGGCTGAAGCCATCATCCGTGAAATCCGTGAAGAGACTGGTCTTTTCATTGAAAAGCCGCGGCTGTGCGGCATTTACAACTGGCTGTTGGAGGATGGGACCCGCTATATGGTGTTCGTATATAAGACCTCTCATTTCAGCGGAACTTTGAAAGCTTCCGAAGAAGGCCCTGTCTTCTGGACCACCCGCGAGGAATTCTTGCAGATGGATCTGGCCGATGGCATGCGCGAAGTACTTTTGCTGTGCGATTCTGAAGATCTGTCCGAAAACATGCCCTATAAGGTCGACGGTCAATGGGTCGACCGTTTGCTTTGATCCAAGGAGGTACTGATGGATACTTTGACTTTAGCTGCCCATGGCCGCACCGACTGGCAGATCGTGCTGCCGCCCGCGCCGTCAGCCTCTGAGCAGTATGCCGCAGAAGAACTGGCTCGTTTCCTGCACGAAAGCACAGGCGCTGATTTTCGGATCGTACCTTTAAGCGGGACCGCGGACCGGCACCGCATCTTTCTGGGCTTTCCCCTTTGGAATGCCCCTGGCGGTCTGAACCCTGTGCAGCGCGGGATGGGCAAAGAGGAATTCTACATCCAGACGTTGGATGACGACCTGATCCTCACGGGCGGACGTCCGCGGGGCACGCTGTATGCTGTCTACGAACTGCTGGATACCGTGCTTGGCTTCCGCTGGTTCACCCCGGAAGTCTCTCATATCCCGCACTATGACGTGCTGGAGATTCCTTTCCTTTCCATCCATAAGACTCCTGCTCTCACCTATCGCGAGGACTATAACTTCTGCGCCTTTGATCCGGACTGGGCGTGCCGCAACCGGCTGAACGGTCCCTCACACAAGCTGGAGACGAAGCACGGTGGTACGGATCGCTATAACACTTTCTCCGGCGGTGCGCATTCCTTCGACCTGCTGGTCCCAGTTGCGGCGTATTTTGACACCCATCCGGAGTATTTCTCGGAAGTGGATGGTGTGCGTATCAAAGATCATACCCAGCTGTGCCTGACCAATCCGGAGGTCGTAGAGATCTCGAAAAAGCGGGTCCTGGAATGGATCCGCAAGGATCCGGAGGCGGAGCTCGTTGCTGTGGCGCAGAATGACTGGTACAATCCCTGCACCTGTCCTGCCTGCCGAGCCATCGATGAACAGGAAGAAAGCCACGCCGGCACTTTGCTGACCTTCGTCAACCAGATCGCCGTGGCAGTGGCCAAAGAATATCCCGGGAAGAAGCTGGGCGTGCTGGCCTATCAGTATACCCGCAAGCCTCCGAAGCATATCAAACCGCATCCCAATGTCCTGATCCGGCTGTGCTCCATCGAATGCTGTTTCTCCCATCCGTTGGAAGAATGTCAGGAAGTGGCCAGCTTCAAAGAACGTACGACTTCAGGCACGACCTTCGTGGAGGACCTGGCAGGATGGGCACGCATCTGCGATCAGATCCAGATCTGGGACTACACGGTCGATTTCATGCACTATCTGATGCCCTTCCCCAACTTTCAGGTGCTCAAGCCCAACATCAACTTCTTCCTCAAAAACCATGCCATCGGCATCTTCGAGCAAGGCAACGGTGAATCGCCTTATGGAGATTTTGAGGAACTGCGCGCCTATGTGATCGCACGGCTGCTTTGGGATCCCGAACTGGAAACAGACGATCTGATCCGGGAATTCCTGAACGCGTTCTACGGCGCTGCCGCGGATCCATTGTTCCACTATATCGAGCTGCTGAAAAACAAGGTGACAGATGAACACATCCATCTGGGAATCTATGATCCGCCGACGAGTCCGTACTGGTCCGCGGACATCCTGGCTTCAGCAGAAGCACTGATCGACGAGGCTCGCACCCTTGTCTCGGAGGAGCCGGTCTTCCTGGCCCGCGTGGAACGTGTCGCTTTGGGACCGCAGTACGTCCGCATGGCTACGATGCGGAAGGACGACCCTGCCCGTCCGGAAGCCGTAACTCGCTTCTTCGACCGCGTGGAAGAAGAAGGCATCTTGGCCGCACGTGAATGCGTCAGCAACACTGATCTGCGTGCTTTGTTTGAAATATTCCCGGAAAGCCTGCACTATCATCAATAAATGGTCCGCCTGCCTTGACCGAGGCTCGGGCCCCCAGTATAATGGTTCTTAGCAACCAGAATTTGTCATGATGGAGGTATCGTATGAACAATTTCACTTTTTATGCTCCCACCTATTTTTCATTTGGTAAAGATACGCAGGCTCAGGCTGGCGCGCTCGTCAAGCGCTTTGGCGGCAGCAAGGTCCTGGTCCACTATGGCGGTGGCTCCGTCGTCCGTTCCGGCCTGCTCGACACGGTCAAGGCTTCGCTGGAAGCTGAAGGTCTGGCTTATGTAGAACTGGGTGGCGTCAAGCCCAATCCGCGCAGCGGCCTCGTCTATGAAGGCATCGAACTGTGCCGCAAGGAATGTGTGGATTTCATCCTGGCCGTCGGTGGCGGCAGCACCATCGACTCCGCGAAGGCCATAGCCGCCGGTACCGTTTATGATGGTGATTTCTGGGATTTCTATGAAGGAAAGCCCGTTGAAAAAGCACTGCCCATCGGCACGATCCTGACGATCGCCGCCGCCGGCAGCGAAGGATCTCCGGACTCTGTCATCACGAAGGAAGAAGGCATGATCAAGCGCGGCGCCTCCGGCGAAGCCTATCGTCCGAAGTTCTCCATCCTGAACCCGGCGCTGACACAGACCCTGCCCCCCTATCAGACGGCCGCCGGTATTACGGACATTATCGCCCACCTGTACGAACGTTACCTGACCAACACCAAGGAAGTCGAAGTCACCGACCGCTTGATCGAAGCTTTGATCCTGACAATGGTCCACGAAGGTCCGCGCGTCATCGAGGATCCCAACAACTATGAA
>JAILDJ010000189.1 GCA_024689505.1 Clostridiales bacterium | reverse complement strand
GTCCTGGGGCCGGTAGATGTCCGCGATGTGCCGGCCGATCCGCATCTCCTGCAGGCTCTCATCCGGCTCGAAATAGTATTTCAGGACACAGTGCAGCATGCGTTCGGACTGCGTGCCGATGCCGCGGTTCATCTCGGCCTTCGCTGCCAGCGCCGCTTCCGCCCGGCGGATCGCGTACTGCAAGCGTTCGTTCTGCTCATCCATCATGACTGCACCTCCCTTCATGTTTCTATCTACTGTACCACGGATTTTGGGACGATTCAATTCTTTCTGATGGAAATTGCTTTTTACAGGTGCAGAAGGTATAATGAAAATAACGAAAACCAAGGAGATTTCCGCATATGCTTTACAATCCGTATGGCGCAGAAAAATATGTGAAAAAAAGGGTAGCATTTCTGCTCAAAGCTCTGCCAACAGGCACGCAGCAACATATATACCTGGCATTAGATGAGATGGATCTTAATGTTGAATACCTTGCAGAAAAAGACATCGGCTATCCCTCTTTCAAGAACGATGAATTCAGCGAAGCGTATATAAAACTGGCAGAAGAGGAATTTGCCAGCGCCTGCACTGATCTGAATCTATACTTGAAGGAGGCTGGAAGACCGCCATTCTTTCATCATCCAGAAAACACCTGCCGCAGTGCAAAAGAATTCCTGGAACTCATGAAAAAACGGCCGTATGAGGAACTGGTCGCGTTTTTTGGTGCCCCTTATGAGGACTACGAACCGGAGTCCTGGCCGCCTGCAGCTGCTGATTGTATCGAAGTGGAGAAATAACATGGAACAAGTGATCCTGACCAACATGTGCATGGTCTATGATGGGGACCGCATCCTGGTCGAGAACAAAGTCACCGGACGTTATACCGGCATCGTCTTCCCGGGCGGCCATGTGGAAGCCGGTGAGCCCTTGGCTGAAGCCATCATCCGTGAAGTCCGTGAAGAGACTGGTCTTTTCATTGAAAAGCCGCGGCTGTGCGGCATCTATAACTGGCTCCTGGATGATGGTACCCGCTATATGGTATTCATTTATAAGGCCTGTCATTACAGCGGAACACTGACAGCTTCCGAAGAAGGCCCCGTCTTCTGGACCACGCGGGAGGAATTCCTGCAGATGGATCTGGCCGACGGCATGCGCGAAGTCCTTTTGTTGTGTGATTCCGAAGAACTGTCTGAAAATATGCCCTATAAGGTCGACGGCACATGGGTCGACCATCTGCTTTGATCAGGAGGTACCGATGGATACTTTGATTTTGGCCGCTCATGGTCGGACAGATTGGCAGATCGTGCTGCCCCCTGCGCCTACAGCCTCTGAACAGTATGCCGCAGAAGAACTGGCTCGTTTCCTGCACGAAAGCACAGGCGCTGATTTTAGGATCGTGCCGTTAAGCGGGACTGCGGACCGGCACCGCATCTTTCTGGGCTTTCCCCTTTGGAATGCCCCTGGCGGTCTGAACCCTGTGCAGCGCGGGATGGGCAAGGAAGAATTCTACATCCAGACGTTGGATGACGACCTGATCCTCACGGGCGGACGTCCGCGGGGCACGCTGTACGCTGTCTACGAACTGCTGGATACCGTGCTTGGCTGCCGCTGGTTCACACCGGAAGTCTCTCGAATCCCGCACTATGATGTGTTGGAGATCCCTTTTCTTTCCATCCACAAGAACCCTGTCCTCACCTATCGCGAGGACTATAACTTCTGCGCCTTCGACCCGGACTGGGCCTGCCGCAACCGGCTGAACGGCCCCTCTCACAAGCTGGAGACGAAACATGGCGGTACGGATCGCTATAACACTTTCTCCGGCGGTGCGCATTCCTTCGACTTACTGGTCCCAGTTGCGGAGTATTTTGACACTCATCCGGAATACTTTTCGGAAGTGGACGATGTACGCATCAAAGATCATACACAGCTGTGTCTGACCAACCCTGAGGTCGTGGAGATCTCGAAAAAGCGGGTCCTGGAATGGATCCGCAAGGATCCGGAGGCGGAGCTCATTGCAGTCGCGCAGAATGACTGGTACAATCCCTGCACCTGTCCTGCCTGCCGTGCCATCGATGAACAGGAAGAAAGCCACGCCGGCACTTTGCTGACCTTCGTCAACCAGATCGCCGAAGCCGTAGCCAAAGAATATCCCGAGAAGAAGCTGGGGGTGCTGGCCTATCAGTATACCCGCAAACCGCCGAAACATATCAAACCGCATTCCAATGTCCTGATCCGGCTGTGCTCCATCGAATGCTGTTTCTCCCATCCGCTGGAAGAATGTCAGGAAGTGGCCAGCTTCAAAGAACGTACTACTTCAGGCACGACCTTCGTGGAGGACCTGGCAGGATGGGCACGCATCTGCGATCAGATCCAGATCTGGGACTACACGGTGGATTTCATGCATTATCTGATGCCCTTCCCCAACTTTCAGGTGCTCAAGCCCAACATCAACTTCTTCCTCAGAAACCATGCCATCGGTATCTTCGAACAGGGCAATGGTGAATCGCCTTATGGAGATTTTGAGGAACTGCGTGCCTATGTGATCGCACGGCTGCTGTGGAACCCCGCGCTGGATACGGAAGATCTGATTCGGGAATTCCTGAACACTTTCTACGGCGCGGCCGCGGATCCATTGTTCCGCTATATCGATCTATTGAAAAACAAAGTGACAGATGAACACATCCACTTAGGGATCTATGATCCGCCGACGAGTCCGTACTGGTCCGCGGACATTCTGGATTCAGCAGAAGCACTGATCGACGAGGCTCGCACCCTTGTCTCGGAGGAGCCGGTCTTTCTGGCCCGCATAGAACGTGTCGCTTTGGGACCGCAGTACGTCCGCATGGCCACGATGCGGAAAGACGACCCTGCCCGTCCGGAAGCCGTAACTCGCTTCTTCGACCGCGTGGAAGAAGAAGGCGTCTTGGCCGTACGTGAATGCGTCAGCAACACTGATCTGCGTGCTTTGTTTGAAATATTCCCGGAAAGCCTGCACTATCATCAATAAACGGTCCGCCTGCCTTGACCGAGGCTCGGGCCCCCAGTATAATGGTTCTTAGCAACCAGAATTTGTCATGATGGAGGTATCGTATGAACAATTTCACTTTTTTTGCTCCCACCTATTTTTCATTTGGTAAAGATACGCAGGCTCAGGCTGGCGCGCTCGTCAAGCGCTTTGGCGGCAGCAAGGTCCTGGTCCACTATGGCGGCGGCTCCGTCGTCCGTTCCGGCCTGCTCGACACGGTCAAGGCTTCGCTGGAAGCTGAAGGTCTGGCCTATGTAGAATTGGGCGGCGTCAAACCCAATCCGCGCAGCGGCCTTGTCTATGAAGGCATCGAACTGTGCCGCAAGGAAGGTGTGGATTTCATCCTGGCCGTCGGTGGCGGCAGCACCATCGATTCCGCGAAAGCCATTGCCGCCGGTACCGTTTACGACGGTGATTTCTGGGACTTCTATGAAGGGAAGCCTGTAGAAAAGGCTCTGCCCATCGGTACGATCCTGACGATCGCCGCGGCCGGCAGCGAGGGTTCACCGGACTCCGTCATTACGAAAGAAGAAGGCATGATCAAGCGCGGCGCCTCCGGCGAAGCCTATCGTCCCAAGTTCTCCATCCTGAACCCGGCGTTGACCCAGACCCTGCCGCCTTATCAGACGGCTGCCGGCATCACGGACATTATCGCCCACCTGTACGAACGTTACCTGACCAACACCAAGGAAGTCGAAGTCACCGACCGCTTGATCGAAGCTTTGATCCTGACAATGGTCCACGAAGGTCCGCGCGTCATCGAGGATCCCAACAACTATGAA
>JAILDJ010000159.1 GCA_024689505.1 Clostridiales bacterium | reverse complement strand
GCAAGAATCAAAAGAAGTGAGTCTATCGATCATATATAGCACCTCGCTGTCTATCGAAAAGAGTTATCTTATTCGATTATATCCTCCGATCTGCTCTATATCAACAAAAAATCTTTTATAGATAAAAAGACGAAACAGGATCTGTCCTGTTCCGTCTGCTTTGAGCACAGCCCGATTCGGTCCGTTCTGACCATTTGCGGCCGGCTGTCCGTTCCCTTCTGCCGGATGGCATTCGGGCTCGGGCTGCCGGTCTTTTTTGATTCGTTCGAATCCATAGAAAATGTCCTGGATCGGTCTCCCGATCTCCCTGTGGGTGGAGGCGTCTTTGCGTAGAACAAGGTTGACGGATCAGGCAAAAATGAGGTGTGACTTGTGTATGGCGAAGGCCGAAGCGCTCTGCCTTGTTGATCACATGTTTGAAAAAGTGGCAGCATCATAGTTCATCTGCCGGAACCGGTCTCAAACGTCCTGCACCGAAACTGTGCCCAAAGCAGGCGGTCCTGAAAGAGACCGCTTACGCGGCGGTCTCCAGGAAGGCTTCGAAGACTTCAGAGAAGCTGTCGTTGACGTCGAAGGGCTGATCGAAGCGCACCTCGGAGTTGATGAGGGCACGGTCGATCTCCGCCGAGATCTCGTCCGACTTCTTGTTCATCATCGCGGCATACCGCTTGATGACGTTGCGGTCGAAGTTGATCGTCGTCACGATCTTGACATCGCAGCGGTAAGAGACCTGCTCACCGTCATTGTTGAACCGGTAGCCGGTCCCGGCGTTCTGCCGGACGATCTCGCCGTTGCGCAGATCGTTCATGGTGCGGAACAGGGCCGCCACCTGCTGACGCTGCTTGTTCAGGCCGGCCTCCGCGTCCATGTCGATGGCCTGCTCCTGCTTCGCATGGACGATGGCGCGGCACAATGCTTCCTTCTGCTCCAGCAGGTAAAGCAGGAAGCCCGCGATCTGGGTGATCTTGTCCGCGTACTCGGTGGTCGGCGCGTCCACCGTGGTCTCATCGACCGCTTCTTTCATGACCTTTTTGCGGAGGTAGGTCTTTTTGACTTTGGTAATGTTTTCGTCCCGCCCGAGGATCGTCGTCGCCTCGGCCATCAGTGCGTCCAGCTTGTTCTGGAAACGAAATGCTTCTTTCAGATTCATATTTTTCTCCTTTTTTTTCGAACTGATGCCATTGTATCAGAAGGATCTTGAAAAATCATTGAATCTGTAGTTCAAAAAATGCTTGCATTTCCGCCGGAAATCGTGTATCCTAATACTCCTGCGACAATTGAATATGCAATGTTGAATTAGGAGGTGTTGTAATGGATCAGAACTTATTCCCGACGATCGATACGGCTGCTACCGGCCGCAACATCCAGCGACTGCGCAAAGAAAGCGGCCTGACCGTCCGCGATCTGCAGGACTACTTCGGTTTCGAAGACCCGCAGGCCATCTACAGGTGGCAATGGGGCCGCTCGCTTCCGAGCGTAGACAACCTGTACGCGCTGAGCATGCTGCTCCATGTTCCCATGAACGAGATCCTCGTTCCCCAGACCTCAATTTACTATACAAACGAAAAAACCGCCGAAAAGGCGGTTTTTTCATTTATATTTGTTGTCGGAGTGGACACAAATCCTCAAATACCCTGATTCAGTTCCAATCATTGGATCTTTAAATACCTTTTTAGAGTTTTGTGTCCACCGAAACCGTTGGCCTAGCATCCTTGGAGTGGACACAAATTTCGAAATACCCTGATTCAGTTCCAACCATTGGATCTTTGAGTGCCTTCTTAAAATTTTGTGTCCACCGAAACCGTTGGCCTACCATCCTCGGAGTGGACACAAATTTCGAAATACCCCGATTCAGTTCCAACCATTGGATCTTTAAGCGCTTTTTTAGAATTTCGTGTCCACTGAAACCGTTGGCTTACCATCCTCGAAGTGGACACAAATTTCGAAATACCCCGATACAATTCCAATCATTGGATCTTTCACTCTTTCTTTAACGCACATAGCGCTTCGTACAATTTCTCTCCGTCTTCGATCTTACTGAAATAGCCGCCGCTCTCCTCTTGGATCTCCATGTATGGTCCCAGAATTTCGTACTGTATTCTCTGTCCTGTTTTGGAATCATAAAACGCAACCATGATACATTCATAATCCCTGCTTTCGACGCTTTCAAACCTTCCTGACAGCTGAATGTTCTGAAATTGCTGATAATAGTTCTCTACTATCTCTGGATCTTTTTCCTCGACTATTTGATTCGTCGTTTCGAAAGGCCAAATGATGGCCATACGATCTGGTGTAAATTCCTTTGCTGATGCATAGAACAGCCCTGTTTTTTGCAACAACTGAGCCAAGGCCATTGCTGAGTTTTCGCATTCTTTGATATCCCAGCGGAAGAATGCATCCGCATCTTCCATCGTCACTGTCTTCGTGAAGGAAGGACCCTGGAAGGTCACCTGGCCCAGATTCCTGACCAGGCCCAGCATACAATACGCAAGCGCGTCCAGCTTCTCTTCCGGCACTGTCCGATCCTCCAGCAGGATCAGTTTCCACTCATAAGGCTCTGAAGCGGTCTCCAGTTCATTTTCATAAGGGCCGATGATCGACTCGACCTGCAGCTGCCTTGCTAGCTGCGCATTGGCAGGCATATCTCCTATATAGTCGTGCCGTGTCTCGAAGAGGTCTGCCGTCTGCTGCGGGATCGCCGCCCCGTTTTCCCAGATGATACGGTCATCCATCCAGACCTGGAAGATGTTTTCGCGAGCGACGTATTCTTCATGGAAACTGCCACTGGGATACAGAGGATTAGCCGGGACGACCCGCGTGTTGACCCGGATGATGCCACCTTCCTCTTCCTGTATATCTACTTTAGAGACAGCGTGCAGGCTGTCCACGACCACTCCATCCAGGACAAGCGTCTTGGTTTCTCCATTCGTCACCTTCACGTCGCATGCGACCAGTCCTTTGATCGAAGGCGACCCGATCACAAAGGTCCTCAGGCCGATCACGCCAGCCGCCAGCACGATGCAGGCGATCAGGCTCCCGATCAGGACCTTGATGTTCTTCTTGCGGTTTTTCTTAAGAAAATCGATCTCTTTCCGATCCTCCGGCGCAGCAGGCGTCGGTTCCTGCATTGCCGCAAGGACGGCGCTGCAGTCCGCACACTCCGCAAGATGCTCATGGATCAGCTCGTTCGTCTCTTCACTGGTCAGGCCATCCACATAAGACGGCAGCAGATCTTTGATCACGACACACGGTATTTTCTGCATTTATAACACCTCGTTTCTTAATTGCTCTTTCGCCCGGTAGAAAGTGACGCGCGCCCAGTTTTCGGTCTTGCCCATCACTTCCGCGACCTCCCGGAAGGAGAGGCCGCCGTAGACGCGCAGTAGGAGGACTTCCCGGTAAGGTTCCGACAGATCATGGACCTTTTTCAGCAGATCCAGACGCGTGGTCTGGGTCATCGCCTCCTGCTCCGCTGATGGACTGATGAGCGGCTGTTCATCGATATCCTCCATCGTTGGATGCTTCCGGTTGTAGGTCAGCAGCACGTTCTTGGCGATGCCGCACAGCCAGGTCGAGACCTTGCTGGTCCCATCATACTTTCCGCTGGACCGGATCGCCTGATAGAAGGTCTCCTGTGTCAGCTCTTCTGCCAGATCCGCGTTCCGGACCTTCGACAGCAGAAATCGATATACCGTCTGGGCATACTGCTGATACATCTGCTCCATATCTGACACCTCGGACACCTCCTTCCATTAGCCGTCGAAATCGCTGAAGGCGATTTGACATGCGACTCAAGCATCGTATTTTTACAATCGCGAGACGTCGCATGTTCGATCTGTATATACATGCAGAAAAACAATGTTTCGTTACAAAGAATTTGAAAAAGCCTGCAGTTTTTTTCTGCAGGCTTCGTAAAGCACCTGTTCAGGCTTCTTCATAGGTATTCCCGTAGATATCCTCGATCTGACCGTTCAGCTTCTGACGGCAGAGAACATACTCGCCGGCATGGACGCCATTCTGGACCATGCGGTAGGAATACGGGTTATCCCCACCGATCCTCAAGGCGAACGGGATCGTGATGATCAGGACGATTAACAGGATCTTGCCAAAGATGAGCACACCGCTGGCAAAGAACCCCCAGAAGACCAACCTTCTATCCTGCGGCTGCACCTTCTTCTTGACAGGCAGCCAGATCAAGTAGCAAAGCGCTATGGCAAGGATGGACATGATCAGACAGCCCATGGCCGCGGCGCTCTCCCCTTGCTTAAAGAACATGAACGTGATCAGCACCAGCAGGAGTGCGATGCAACCGAAATTGATGAAGCAATACGCCCTGAACTTACCATAAAACTGCGGCTTCTGGAAATACTGGATCCCCTGGTTCAGGACGCCACCGATCTGATCGGTCGGATTCGGCCTGATCTGATTGTTTGGAACTTGCTGGATCGGCATAGCGGATCTTCCTCTTCCAGTTCTATCAGTTCGTAAAGAGATGCTTGCGCTTGCCGTAATAGGTCTTATTAATAACAACCCCAACCACAGCACCGACAACTGAAGATATAGCGTTACGAGTTATCTCGCTGGTGTCTACACCGGATGTAACCTTATTGATGGAAGCGATTACGAGAAAAACATACAGGACACCTGCAGCAGCGGCGAACACATAGAGGACCGTCAGCAGAGCCGGGCCTTTCGCCTTCATCTTCAGCAGGTTGATCGCGGTAAGTACAGCTATGACCGCAGAGATGATCAACAGGATACCATAGATCGTATCGGCCGACTTCAAATCTCTGAAAACGGAATAGACCATCTGCGTGTCAGCCTTGGATCCGTATTGAGTTCCAGTCAAGCTTATGAATCCCATGACCACATAATACACAGCGTTGGCCCACAGTGCGAAGTACACCAGGAATTTATGCCACTTCATGGGCATACCGCCAAACTTATCGTTCGGCTGATACTGGTTCGGATACTGCGGATACGGCTGCTGCTGATAGGGCTGCTGATAACCAGCGCCTTGCATCGGCTGTACGGGCTGAACCGGCTGTGCGGCC
>JAILDJ010000082.1 GCA_024689505.1 Clostridiales bacterium | reverse complement strand
TTTTCTTTTGCCAGTTTTTCCACTTCCTGCAAAAGATATGTGCCCAGGCCTTGATGCCTCAACGGCTCTTCAACAAACAATGCTGTGACAAAGCCCTCATATCCTTTGTTCACGTTCGCAATCACGCCTGCTGCAAACTTGTCGTCTTTATTCACAAGTTTCTTGCAAAAATCATCTCGCTCGCATTTCTCTTCGTAGGCTTCGCTATATGTTCTGATACCATTCAATATGACGTCTGCGTCGTCATCATTTCCAGGCAAAACTTTGTATTTCGCATCACTATTGTCTGTCGGCATATAATCAGGCGTATCCCTGTCAAGGTATTTAACCAATGAATAATCTATATAGCCATTTGCTGCCTTCATAGATGTAAAAACCTGATAGCCGTGTTTTTCATAGAACGGTCTTGCCATGTAACTGGCAGTGCCGAGCGTCACAACCCGACAGCCCTTCTCTCTTGTAATTCGCTCGACCTCGCGGATGATCATAGAGCCGATCCCCTGATGACGATAGCGTTCATCCACCCAAAGATCTTCAAGCAAAACTCTCGACCAGTGATATTCGTATGCTTCGGCAACACATCCGCCTATGATCTCCCCATTTTCATTTTCGACTTTGAGAACGAATTCTTCTTCGTCCGCATCCACTTCGCGCGGTACGATATCATTGATCTTTTTGCCGATATATATGGCTTCTTCCTTTGTCAGATTTTCGATTTTATAATCCATTGATTCTTCTCCATAAATCCCGATTTGCCCATCGTCTTCAAAGCCTGAGGAGCTGGATCCAATCATAAATACATTTCAAGTTCTATTTCATGTTTCAACGGAATTCCATCTATTCCGAATAACGGTATTTCCGGCTTAAGTTTTCGTGATAGATCTACAGCATTACAAAAGAGTCTGGCCATATCAAATCCGCGTTTTTGATAAAACCGAAGAGCTGAAAGATTGTCATTTGTCGTGATCAGGGTGATTTTGGGAATGCCGCTGGTTCTGGCATAAGATACTGCCATATTCAGCAATGCGGTTCCAATTCCATGCTGCTCATTAAGACTATCGAGGGAAAGGATCTCCATCCTGTCATCAAGTATGCGATAGGTGATCAATCCGACGATTTCATCGTCCTGAACCGCATACCAGCCATCCGCGACACCAAGGTCAACGCTTTCTCCATGTAATGCCATCTGCAAAGAAAACCATTGACATATAATAAAATCATCAATCTTTTTTCGATTCTTCTGATCGATTTCGCGAATATCCATAATGGTCTCCGTTCTGAAACACTGCTGCTGATTAATCAATCCATTAACAGTAATTCCTTAGTCACGACCCGGACCGAGTGAGTTTCACAATTGACTCCACATGCTCTGTCCAAGGGAAAAAGTCATAAGCCCAAGCTTCCTGTGCTATATATCCAAGATCTTTTAAAATCAACAGATCCCGCCGTTGGGTCTCGGGATTGCAGGAAATATAGACGATTTTCTGAGGTGATACATGAGCAGCCGCCCGGAGGAAAACTTCGGTACTGCCGGAACGCGGCGGGTCCATGATGACCACGTCTGCTCTTTCGCCTTCAGATGCCATCTGCTCCATAAAGTCACTCGCGTCAGCACAGAAAAAACGCGCATTTCGGATCTGGTTGACGCGCGCATTTTGTATCGCATCCTTGACAGCCTCTTTATTGAGTTCGATCCCGATGACTTCACCGGCAGCCTTCGCAGCTGAAAGGCCGATCGTCCCGGTACCGCAATACGCATCGATCAGGCGTTCTTTTCCAGTAAGTCCGGCCAGCTCTATTGCTTTTTGATACAGTTTTTCCGCCTGCGGCGGATTGATCTGATAGAAGGACTGCGCTGAGATGCGGAAGGTGCAGCCACAGATCTGATCCTCAATATATCCGGGACCATAGATGATGATATCCCTCTTGCCCAGAACCATGCTCGTGCGCTGTGTATTGATGTTCAAAACGATCGTCTTGATGCGGGGATGCGCTTTCAATAACGCCTGTGCAAAGTTCTTCTTGGAAGGAAAGACCGGCGATGTCACGACCAAAGCGACCAGGATCTGATCCGTTTTGGACGCTGTTCGGATCAAGACATGACGAAGCAGGCCTATGCCGCTCTTTTCATCATAGACTGTGATTTTAAAAGAGCGCAGAAGCCCTCGAATAGTGCGTATGATCGCATCTGCTTCTTCATTTTCGATCTGACAAGCATCGACCGGAACAACACGATGCGAGTTTTCTTCATATATACCTGAAACGATCGAACCGTCACGATTTCTGGAAAATACGGCATGGACCTTGTTCCGATAGTGATATGGCTGTTCCATGCCGATGATCGGATGTACCTGACAGAATTCCCCTAACAGTTTTTCCGTATAAGCTTGTTTACGGATCAACTGCTCTTCGTAAGGAACGCCTTGATATGTGCATCCTCCGCATTTTTTCGCATAAGGACAGATCTTCATCAGAAGAACTCCACAAAGCCAGGATCCGTCCAATCAAACGACTGAAGTCTCTCAAACTCTTCTTCCGTGATCTTCAGGATGGTACCGTGCTTGAAATGATACGGGAATGAGAAGTCGTCGGAAGCCTGGGTAAATACTCCGCTGGAAAGATCATCGCTCAAGAAAGGAACATAACCCTGGTCAGCCCCGTACGCCCCGTAATAATCGATAAACAAAGCCCAGCGACCATCTTCCAGCTGGATAGCCGTAGGCGCTTCATATTTGCCAAGTTCTACAGCCTCCATAGACTGATCGAAAGCTTCCATAGGCTCAAATGGACCTGTGATATGATCACTGACAGCAAGTCGTACCCGCGTCGGCACACCGCCTTTATAGAACAAATAATACTTGTCCTCAAAACGATACATAGCGGAGTCGATGACGTCCTGATCCTCCTCGTACAATACAAAAGGTTCAGAGAAAGAATGAAAATCAGCAGTATAGCTGGCAAAGATGCGCTTACGCTTGAAATCATCATCTGAAACGGAAGACGACCAGTGCAGCAGGAACTGTTCTTTCTCCGGGTCCCAGATTGCGTCGGGTGCCCAGACACATCCAAATACGCCATTGAATAAAGCCATTTCTTCCAGCCGCTGCTCCGTCCAGTGTACCAGATCCTCTGACTCCCAGACGCTTAAGGATGAACTGCCATGCGTGCCGACATACTCCCAGAAGTCAGACCGATGCCTGCGCACCCCATAGGCAATGCTCAAGTCGGTCGCCACAACGTACACGCGGCCAGTCTGCGGATGACGAACGATCGTCATGTCCCTTGCCCCGCGTGTTCCATAATATGTCCAAAGGACCGGATCTCCCCCTTTGACCGGCTCCCAATGCATACCATCTTTACTGATACTGAAATACACCTGTTCTCCGTCGGGTGTGGAACGTTCTTTAAAATGTACAAACAAATAGCACTGACTCATGATGGATCCTCCCGCGTTTTTGCACTGCAGATCTACAGCGATGCTCCAATACCGCCGTCGACCTTGATCTCTGCCGCTGTGATGTATGCCGCTGCATCAGATGCCAGAAAGGCAGCTGCCAGTCCGATATCCCGCGGCGTTCCGAGTCTGGGGATCATACAACGATGCTCCACCATGGCCCTTCGCTCGGGCACACGGCGCAGCGATTCCTTTACCAGATCCGTTTCGATCCAGCCAGGTGCGATCGCGTTGACCCGGACCCCTTTGGGAGACCATTCACTGGCCAGCGTACGTACCATGGCGCTGATCCCGCCTTTGGACGCCGCATAAGCCGCCGTGTTCGTGATCCCGATATGACTGGCCGCTGATGAAATGAAAATAATGGAACCCTTGCCCCGTACCAACATTTCTTCAGCGAAAAGCTGCGTCAACAGAAACGGACCGATGAGGTTCGTATCGAACATACTTGTAAAATCCTGATATGTGAAATCCATCGCACGGCGGTTGTTCTGCATGCCTGCATTATTGACCAGGATATCGACCTGCCCCAGCTGCATGTGGCAGGCTTCGACAAAGTCCTCCAATGCCTCCGCGTCTCGCAGATCCAGCACCTGATAACACGCTTGATCCCCCAATTCCTGACATGCCTTACGTAATACTTCCTCCCGTCGGCCGGCGATCAGGACACGGGCACCTGCATCGATCAATGCTCCTGCAATGCCTAACCCTAAACCGGTGCCGCCACCGGTCACGACCGCGTTTTTCCCTGTAAGATCTGCTTCCCGGATCATGATACTCTTATCCTTTCTTTTAACGGATCCTATAAAGATCTACGCGTTTTATTGTATCAAATGCCCTGGCAGAATTCAACAAGGAATCATCCCGCGAGATAGGCTTTCCAACGGCATTGCTCCACGTAAAATAAGAGAGAAAATTCTTGATCGACCCCTGAGCCCAGCCTGGCCCTGCAATGAAACATATGCACCAATACGCCCGCGTACCGGTTTTCCTCCTCCTTGAGGACAGCGATAGGTTCGATCGTAAGGATCGTATCCCCCTCCTTGCACTTCATGCGCAAAGGCATCATCCGGCCGGCAGAAGTGAACCAGCAGTCCACCGCCACTTCGATCTGATTCCAGCTGTGCAGCTCCCCATGATCCGGACCGAGTTCGTAAAGATCCATTCCAAACATCGTGCTTTAGCCCTCCGTGACAGCAGCCCGTTGGACCGCGTTCTGCCCGTATTTATGCCGGATCCTGTCCACCGTCCGGTCCATCTGCTCCTGCCGTTCTTCATGGAACAGATCATCCTCCAGACCGATCTGCCGGTCCGCGTCCCCATAGATGACCTGACTTGTATGGATGCCCAGATGCCGGATGGGACGCCCATCCCAAAGCTCCTCGAACAAAGTGCAGGCGCTCGTATACAGTTCCTGTGTGATATTGGTTGGATGCGGAAGCCGCATCTGATGGTTGGTGAAGACCAGATCCGTATCCCGGATGGTGACGTCCACGACCTGTGCCTTCGCCTCATCCGCCCGCAGACGCTGCCCCACTTTTTCCGCCAGCGTCAGCAGTACCAGACGGGCCTCGCCCGCGTCCGTGATATCCATGGACATGGTGGTACTGTTGCCATACCCTTTATTGGGTGCCGCCTCCACAGTGACCTGTGAAAGATCCGTCCCATGCGCCGAACCCCAAAGGTAAAAACCCTGTTTGCCGAGATGCACCTGGAGCATGTGCGGATCCGCCGCCGCCAGCTCCCCGATAGTATAAATACCGATCCTATGCAGGCGTTTGACCGTAGACTGACCGCAGAACAGCATGTCCCCCACCGGCAGCGGCCACAGTTTATCGGGGATCTCCTCAGGGAACAGCGTATGCACCCGATCCGGCTTGGTAAAATCTGAAGCGATCTTGGCCAGCAGCTTGTTGGAGGAAATACCTATGTTGACCGTAAAGCCCAGTTCACCGGAGATGCGTTTGCGGATGGTGTGCGCCGCCGTGACGGGATCCCCCCACAAGAAACGGGTGCCTGTCATATCCACAAATGCCTCATCGATACTATAGGGTTCGACGACCGGACTGTATTCCCGCAGAATGTCCATGAAAGCCCTGGAACAGCGCTTGTACAGCTCATAATTGGGACGGACCAGGATCAGCTCCGGACACTTTTCCAACGCGGCTTTGATAGATTCCCCGGTTTGGATGTGATATTGTTTGGCAGGGATGGATTTGGCCAGAATGATGCCGTGACGTTTGGACTGATCTCCACCGACGGCGCTGACCTGCTGGCGCAGATCCTCCTGCGCGCCGAGGTGATGGAGCCGGTAGACAGCCTCCCATGAAAGGAAGGCCGAATTGACGTCGATATGAAAGATGATCCTATTGTTCAAACGTATGTTCGCCTCCTTTTTTCTAGATTATAGCGAACATCCGTTCTCTTGTCAAGCAAAAAAGAAGCTCTCTTTTCGAAAGAGAGCTTACATATGTGGATACCATCGTTTTCAAAGCAGACTGAGCGCCGCCGCGTCATCACACTGTTTCTCCAGGATGCCGGTCAGCAGTCCCTTTGCCTTCTCCTCTTCGCCCAGGCCGAGCGCGCCTAAAGCACGGAGATAGTTACAGTACTGTGTATTGCGCAGCACGATATCATCCTGGTAGACCTCGATCTCCGGCAAGGAGACGGCGAAGAAATCATACTCCATCTTGTCAAACAAGTGCTGCTCACCGTAGATGACCAACTGATGGAAGGAGCGCAGGGCTTTTACTTCTTCTCCCAGTTCACGCAGGGCCAGGCCTTGATAATAGATATAATCAGACGGTTGATCGTTGTAATACAAGACCCGTTCCGGTACCTGAGAACCCGTGGACGCAAGACGGAATGCCTTGATGGCTTCTTCCTCCTGCCCCATCTGCCGCTTGGCCAGCCCTATGTAATAATATGCCTCATTGTCTGGCACGTTGAAAAGCTTGCCCTCACCCAGGTTCTCCGGATACGTCAGTGTCCGAGTCAGCAGATCGACCGCTTCCTCCAGAAGCGCATCCGCCAGTTCTTCCTCCACATAGGCTGCCTGCTCCATTTTGGCTTTCGCCATATGGATCAACGCGAACTTATACTGAGAACTAACTTTACCTTCGCCGCCCTCCCACGGGTGGAAGGTCCGCTCCATGATCCGCGTATAGGCTTCGTCATACTTTCCAACGCAGTTCAACAGGCTGATATAGCGCAGATACAGGTCATCCCGCGCCGCCGTGATCTCCGGATGAGATTCCATGACTGCAAGACGTTCTGTCACCGGGCGGTTCAGTTTCGCAGCAAGCTGATCATACTCCAGCCACAGACGCGGGTACTCAGGATCCAAAGCACAGGCTTTTTCCATGACCGTCATGGCCTTCTCCGCATCATTCTGCTTGTTATAATACGCGATCGAAAGGTTGCGGAAAGCGGCGGACAAAGTATCATCCTCCTCGACCGCCTTCTCCCAATGGAGGATCGCGGCTTCATACTGTTTCTTATCGTACAGGAGGTTGCCCAGATAATAATGTGCTTTCGGGGCTCTGCCTAATGTCTGGATGGCGCATTCCAGGATCGCGATCTCTTCCACGCGGTTCGGGAAGACGTAGTCGCTGTTCGCCGACTCCGCGTAAGCAAAGGACTCTTTGGCATCCTCTTCCAGACCCACCAGAGACAGGATCCATCCCTGATAATAATCCGGCATCGGACTGGCCGAAGGACACAAGGCCAGGATCGTCAACGCATCTTCATACAAGCCTGCCTGTACGTAATCGATCGTCAGTTCCAGATAATTGTGCGCATCAGCACGCATCTTATGGACCCACGCGTCCAGATCATCCTCCAGGAAACCTTTTTCGTACAGAAGTCCCATATACATGGGGTCGATCTTCAGGCTTTCTTCGATAAAAGCTGCACTGTCACGGCCGATCTTGCGCAGCAGCGCCGCCTTCAAAGTACGCGTTCTCATATCATGCCAATTGCGGATCAGAGAACGATCCGCCATCTCCAAGGCTGTTTCGAATTCTCCCTTGCGGGCTGCCAGATTGGCCAGCCAATAGAAAGCCGCATTCTGCGTCTCTGCGGACCAGGTCGCCTTAAAGAACGCATCATAAGCCTCTTCCGTGCGGCCGCAGTAAGCCAGGGCGAGACCATAATTGAAATAGCATTCCCCGTGATAAGGATTCGGGTTCTTCCAGGTCTGCTTATCGATGGCACGTTTGAAATAAGCGATGCTTTCTTCCACATGACCGCGGCGGAACAAAAGCAAACCGTAAGCATTGTTGATGCGCAGGTCCTCAGGATCCCGACGCAGTCCTTCCAGGTAATAATCGGCCGGCTCGTACGTCGCGTGTCGGTACTGTTCCAGATGCTGCCCGGCCAGATACAGTTCCTCGTTGGTCTTCATTTCCACGGGCTTTTTCATGGCCTCAGCCGGTTCCGGAATGGCTTTGAGTTCCGGTTTGTAGTATTTGTAGGAGACCAGATTACGGCCATCGCAAGACACGTCGATCTTCACGTTCTCCCAATCGGAAGGCGCCGGGATCTTCGTCTGAAATGCCTGCACGGGACTTATGTTCGCCATGGTCCGGAACAGCAGCCGATCGCCCTCATGTACATAGATGGACGCGCCATCATAAACACCGGAAGCATAAACTGTCAGTACCGCTCCATCTTCTGACGGCACCAGAGAGACACAGGCATCCTTCGTGGCGTTGCCTACACGGCCTACACTCTTGTAGGGCATGAAATACTGGGTGAAGACCTTCTCCTCTCCCGGCTTGAGCCATGTGAAATCCGGCTGATTGTCCGCGAACTGACCGGTCATCAGCTCGATGTAAGGGCCATCCGTCTCTGTCAGGTTGCGGTCCCAGGCAATCCCGAAGTCACCGCCGCCCCAGGTCCACTGCTTTTTGCCCGGCGACACATGATGATCCGCAACGTGCAGAAGGCCTGCCTGCTTTTCTTCATCGTAATTGCCAACGAAATCATAATTGGATCCGGCAGCCATATAAGAGGTCGGCACCTTGATGTTCTTATACCGGGAAATGTCGATCCCCGCAGAATAATCGTATTTGTAGTACTCACCGGTCGCAATGGGGAAGGTGGATACGGCGCGCTTGCCGTGGTCATACACCGCGTTGACATCCGGCGGGAAAACACTGTAGGTATAGTCATTCACCGGTACAGCAGGGTTGGACCACCACAGGAAGGTCTGAGGCAGATCGGTCGGATTGTAGACCTGGCCCTTGATCTCGATGTAGGCCTTGCCCGGGTACAAGGAAATGGACGCCATGCCCTTGGTCCCATACATCTTATCGATCTCGCTCAAATGCACGGTAACGGATCCATCCGGATTGTTGACGATCGTATGATCCACAGGCTGGAAGGTCGACGGACGATGGTGCTGCGGCCAGTTGAACTCGATACCGCCGCTGATCCAAGGGCCGACCAGGCCCACCAGCGCGGGTTTGATCACATGATTATAATAGACAAAATCGTATCCATTGGTCTTGTCATAGGCCCGCTGGATGCGGCCGCCCAGTTCCGGCAGGACCATGACGAGCAGATACTCGTTTTCCAGAAAGACCGCTCTATACTCCACGTCTTCCTTCTCGTTGGAGATCCGCTCGGTCACAGGCAGAGGATATACTTTTCCCGTACTCCCCTGATAGGCACGCTTTTCTATGAATAATGGATTTTTCTCCGGCTCTGCGACTTTATACGTCGGAATGGTGATCATTTCTTCCCAGATCCTGGCATTTGACATTTTTACGTCCTCCTTGATTGATCTTGTTCCATTTTAACATTCCTGAAAGAAAAAAGAATACCCTAAACCATAATATGATGGACAATCTTACACCCATGTGCTATACTGCAGCCATGAATACCATACAGAAACCGGATGGCTTCAAGGGCGAGCGCATGATCGTCCTGCCGACCGAAGCCTTTCAGCCTTTTGTAGAGCATCCGCAGGTAGCCAGGCTCTATCTGACCGACGTCGGATCCTTTCCAAAGGCACTGCATCATTATCGGGAACGCCGTGAGGGTATCGAAGAATATATCTTCATATACTGCATGGAAGGGAGTGGCACGATCCAGATCCCCGGCATGCCGGACGCAGTGCTGAAGGAAGGTGATGCATTCTGCATCCCATCGGCGACCGGGCACCGCTACTTCGCGGATCCCGCTGATCCCTGGAGCATCCTCTGGGTCCATTTCAAAGGTACCGATACAGGCATGTTCCCGCTGGAGCCTCCCCGGGTGGTCCGACTCAATTCCACTTTGGCCACCGAACGGCTGATGTTCCTCTTCGAGCTGTTGTTCCGCGTTCTGGATTCCAACTATACGCTGGGGAACTTCATCTACATTTCTCAAGTCCTGGCGTTGATCCTGGGAGAGGTCTATTTCCGGGAAAAACACTCCTCCACTGCGGAGCCCAATCGTCAGGTCACACAGATCGTCCGCTACATGTCCTCCCATTTGAAGGACAATCTTACACTGGATGACCTGGCTGATCGTTTTTCTTTATCCAAAAGCTACATCAGCCAGATCTTCCAGAAATATACGTCCCACTCCCCCATCGACTTCTATATCCGTCTGCGGATGACGGAAGCCTGCAAACAGCTGCGCCTATCAAACGCACGCGTTTATGAAGTCGCGGAATCGCTGGGCTATCAGGATCCTTATTACTTTTCACGCATCTTCAAGAAGGTCATCGGTCTGTCTCCGCGCGAGTATCAGACCCATGGAAGCAGCATCACACCAAAGGAGTTATTATGAAAACCTGGACAAAAGAAGAACGCTATCGGGTCCTTGAGGATCCGGAACAGATCCGCCCGCTGCATGAAGCTATCGTAACTTCTCCCTATCGCCAGACCTATCACATCCAACCGGTCACCGGTCTTTTGAATGATCCCAACGGTTTCGTTTTCCATGATGGCAGGTGGCACTTATTCTATCAATGGTGTCCCTGGGGGGCTGTGCATGGTCTGAAATACTGGTATCACGTCGTCTCGGAGGATCTTGTCACCTGGAAGAATCTGGGCGTCTGCATCCGTCCGGACACGGAATTTGACAATAAAGGCGCTTATTCCGGATCCTCCCTGCCCATGCAGGATGATCTTTTCCTGTACTATACCGGCAATCACCGGGATGAGGACTGGACGCGCATTCCTTACACCTGCTTGGTCGACCTGAAAGATAAAGGAAACCCCGTCAAAGCGGCGAAACCTTTGTTTGGCCCTGCGCCAGGTTATACGGAACACCAGCGTGATCCCAAGATCATCGCGAAAAATGGTCAGTTCTACATCGTGCTCGGCGCACAGAATGAAGCGAAACACGGACGCGTTCTGGTCTACAAAGCCCCTGCGCCGGATCGCGACTGGGTCTTCGCCGGCGAGCTCAAGGTGCCTGGATATGAGGATTTCGGCGACATGTGGGAATGTCCCTCCATCGAAAGTATCAGCGGACAGGACGTCCTGCTCTTCTGCCCCCAGCATCTGAAACTGGAAGGTCGAGGCGATACCGTCCATCACAATGGATATATCCTGGGGGACATGGATTGGGACACCCTTACTTTCAATCCTCATGGTCAGTTCCATGTACTGGATTTTGGTTTTGATTCTTATGCGGCGGAATGTGTCGCCCTGGATTCTGAAAACAATGACAGCGAAGCGATCATTGCGTGGATGGGTCTGCCAGATGCAGCGTATCCCACGGATGAAGAGGATTGGCAGGGCTGCCTGACACTGCCCCGCTCCTTGACCGTGCGCGGACGCCGACTGATCCAGCAGCCGCTGACAGGCTTAAAATCCCTGCGCGGGAAAGAACTGGAACTGGTGGGAGAACCCCACACGATCGCTTTGCCGAAAGCCTGTGAAGTCGAATTCATCGCCCGTGGCGGTGACATGACGTTGTCGGTCCTCGCAAAAGAGGATGGCACAGGCGGTATCCGTATCACCTATGATGATACAGTACGTACCCTTTCCGTCGATCGCTCCGGCATGACACGCCGTTTCCACATCGATCAAGGTGAAGTCCGTACCCGTCCGCTGCCGAAAGGCCTGCATCACATGCGCATCTTCATCGACCACAGCTCCGTTGAGATCTTCGTCAATGATGGAGAAGCCGTCTTCACCACCCGCGCTTTCCCCTTGTCCAACGAACATGATCTATGTCTGCAAGGTGACGCGTCACTTCATATTTGGGAATTAAAGCCCTCCGTAACAGACGATTTTATCATCTGATCCTATCCACTCGATCCAAACTAAAAATGTGCCGATAGATACAAACACACGCATCTTTGCGCGTCAGCGCAGTAAGCGTGTGTTTGCAACTATCGGCACACCTTTATCAGGAATCATATGTATCGAGGAACGAATGGTACATCCCATTCTGTTTATAGCCACGGAGTGTATCTAAATGGACGTTTTCGATGCTGCGGAAGATGTTCATGTCGACGTTGTCGTTGACTTTCTTCAATTCCGCAACCAAGTTCTTTATTTCATGCCGTTTCGAGTTACTGCTGCCATTATCAAAGTCTTCGATATTGGCCGTGAAATGGCAGGCGCATTGTAAAAACGTCAGGCCATTGTAATCCCGCCACCGTTTGATGTCCTCCTCGCGGATGCAGTACATAGGCCGGATCAGTTCCATGCCTTCAAAATTGGTGCTGTGCAGTTTGGGCATCATGCCTTGGATCTGTCCGCCATACAGCATGCCCATCAGCGTGGTTTCGATCACATCGTCGAAATGATGACCCAGCGCGATCTTATTGCAGCCCAGCTTTTTTGCATTGCTGTACAGATATCCACGCCGCATGCGCGCGCACAGGTAGCAAGGGGATTCCGTGATCACATCCACCGTATCGAAGATGGGGGACTCGAAAATGGTCAAAGGGATGCCCAGGATGCTCGCGTTCTCTTCGATCGCTCGCCGGTTCTCCTCGTTATAGCCCGGATCCATGCAAAGGAAGATCAGTTCGAAATGGACCTTGCGATGCTTTTGAAGTTCCTGGAACAGTTTTGCCATCAGCATGGAATCCTTACCGCCGGAGATACAGACCGCGATACGGTCCCCCTCCTGGACCAGTTGGTAGTCACGCACCGCGCGCGCAAAGCGGCTGAATAATTCTTTGTGGAACTTCTTGCGGATGCTCTGTTCGATCTTTTCCTGCCGTTCTATACGCTCTGTTTCCATCTTAATTCTCGTTGATGTACCGGCAGGCGGCCAATGCGGCTGTAGCGCCATCCGCGATCGCCGTGGCGACCTGACGGATCTGCTTGCTGCGGCAGTCCCCGGCTACGAAGATGCCTTCCGTACGCGTCGTGCAGGATTCATCCGAATCGAAATACCCATAGGCGTTCAGATCCGCCACCTGTACGAAGGGTTCGTTCTCCGGGATCAAGCCGATGGCGACGAAAGTACCGTCACAAGGAATGGTACGGAGCTCGCCTGTCACCTTATCCTCTGTCTCCAGGCCACAGAAACCGTTATCATCCGTCAGCAGACGGACGATCTTCTGATTTGTGAACGACGTGACGTTATCTTTCGCAAACAGGATGTCCTGCAGGCGCTGCTCACCGGTAAAATACGGCAGATCCTGCAGCACGATGACTTCACTGCATTTTTCGGAAAGCAGGATCGCTTCCTGCAGCGCGGAGTTGCCGCCACCGATCATGCAGACCTTTTTACCGGTATAAAAATCACCATCACAGACAGCGCAGAAAGAGATACCTTCTCCCACCAGTTCTTCTTCCTTTTCGAGACCGAGCATGCGGTGCTTGACGCCGGTCGCCAGGATGACAGCGCGGCCTTCATAGGTGCTGCCTTCTTCCGTCTCGACTTCCCACAGTCCATCTCCTCTGCGGACGTCGGTCACGGTCTCGACTTCGATCTCCGCTTCCTGCTCCAGGATCTGTTCCAGCATCTTTTCCGCCAGTTCATTGCCGCTGACACTGTAGAATCCAGGATAATTTTCAACCTTCGGAGAATGGGTGATCTGCCCTCCGAAACCGTTTTTCTCGATGACGAGCACACTTTTTCCATTGCGGCGGGCGTACAGGGCCGCGGTCATGCCGGCAGGGCCTCCGCCGACGACGATGATATCATACATGTTCGATCTCCTCCATGGCTTCCAATGATTGTTTCAATTGTTCGATCTTTGAGCATCCGACCAAGGCCAGTGCGTTCAGATTCGGATCGTCCGTGATATGTCGGATCACATAACGTGAGGGGCTGATCCCCTGTTCCTTTGTGGCCGCGAGCAGCCTTCTATACCGGGCAATGTTCTCTTCCGTGGCCATGAACCGGATCCGCTCCGGAAGATCCGAAAGGTCCGGTGCGTATCCTTTCAGGAACAGACCGTTCCCTTGGGAAGAATATGCCATGACGGCCAGATCCATCCGGATGTAAGCCGTATACTCCTGCGCATCCATCGTGACCAGCGTGTCATCACCAAATCCTTCCGGGAACTGCACATAGCTCCAGCGCAGTTCACTGGCAGTGAAAGGAGCGATGTCCGCCGATGCCGCAAACGCATTGGCCTCTCTGATGCGGTCCGCACGCCAATTGGAGGCGCCGATGGCCAGGATCGGCAGTTTGCGCATGGCCTCGTCCAGA
Organism: Clostridiales bacterium; assembly: GCA_024689505.1. GTDB lineage: Bacteria > Bacillota > Clostridia > Lachnospirales > Bianqueaceae > RUG159. The sequence continues at coordinate 59,393 of JAILDJ010000082.1, read as the reverse complement.
CTGCCCATGATATCGGATACAGGACGGGACACATCATCACGATGCAGATAGTACAGGTCGATTTTCGGGAGCCCTAAGATCTCCACGCTGCGTTCTGCATCAAAAAGGATGTCCTCACGGGACAAGCGGCTGTGATGCATATCTTCCATCGGCGGATGTGCGCCTTTGGTCATGATGAAAACTTCTTTTTCAAGACCGCGAGCCCTGACCCAAGCCCCGATCGTCCTTTCGCTCGGCGCTTCTTCCCCCGGGATCCAGGACCCGTAGACGCGCGCCGTATCGATGGCGTTGCCCCCTGCTTCCCAAAACATATCCATCATCCGGAAAGCATCGTCCTGTGAGATCATCGTGCCGAAATGTACCGAGCCTAATACCAATCGGGAGATCTTTCTTTCGGTCCCATCTCCCATGCGGATCGTAGTATACTGCATGTTCGTACTGCTTTCTTTTCTTTAAGGGAAAGGCAGCGTCCTGTGATCGCGCAGGCGCTGCCTTTATTGGTCAAACGATTATTTGTTCTTCAGCCAGCCTTTGATATCGGAAACGCCGCGATATTTCTCGAACGTATCCCCATGTACCAGGACCAGCGTCGGCGCCTGGCGGATGTCGAATTTCTCGACAAGCTCACGCTCCTCATTGGCGTTCTTCGCCGCGTAGGACACGCCGGCTTTGCCCAACAGAGCTTCCGCGGTGCGGCAATTCGGGCAGGTGGGCGTCTTGAACAGGATGACGGTCTCGTCCGCTGCTTCGACACGGACCTCAGGTTCGGCAGCAGTTGTCTGGACTTCCGGAACGGTATCGACCGGAGCCGGGATCGGACCGGTGTGGGACAGGCGGGAACGACCGATGTTATAGACCTTACGATCTTTGAACTCCTGCGCCTTGCCATCGTTCCAGTTCTGGACCGGACGATAGTAACCGGTGATACGGCTATAGACCTCGGTCTTCTGACCGCAGATCGGGCAGGTGTATTGCTCGCCGGTCAGATAGCCATGATCCTTGCAGACCGAATAGGTCGGAGACATGGTGTAGTACGGCAGTTTGTAGTTTTCCGCGATCTTGCGGACCAGGTTGGCGGCCGCTTTCCAATCCGGAAGCTTCTCGCCCAGGAAGGCATGGAAGACGGTACCGGAGGTGTACAGCGTCTGCAGATCGTCCTGGATATCCAGTGCGGAGAACACGTCTTCGGTATAACCGACCGGCAGATGGGACGAATTGGTGTAGTACGGAGTCCCGTTCATGTTGGCGGTGATGATATCCGGATACTGCTCTTTATCGTGCTTCGCGAAACGATAGGTCGTGGACTCGGCCGGCGTCGCCTCCAGGTTGTACAGATCACCGTACTTCTCCTGATAATCGGAGAGGCGCTCACGCATATGATTGAGGACGTCGCGGGTGAAACGCTGGGTCTTCGCATCGGTCAGGTCCGCACGCAGCCACTTCGCGTTCAGGCCGACTTCGTTCATACCGATCAGGCCGATGGTGGAGAAATGGTTGCTGAACGTGCCCAGATACCGCTTGGTGTACGGATACAGGCCGTTCTCCAGCAGACGGGTGATGACGGTACGTTTGGTCTTCAGAGAGCGCGCGGAGATATCCATCAAAGTATCCAGACGCTTGTAGAAGTCCGCCTCATCCTTCGCCAGATAGGCGATACGCGGCATATTGATGGTGACGACACCGATGGAACCAGTGGACTCACCGGAACCAAAGAAGCCACCGGACTTTTTACGCAGTTCGCGCAGGTCCAGACGCAGACGGCAGCACATGGAGCGGACGTCGGACGGCTCCATATCGGAATTGATATAGTTGGAGAAATACGGAGTGCCGTATTTGGCCGTCATCTCGAAGAGCAGCTTGTTGTTCTCGGTCTCGGACCAATCGAAATTGCGGGTGATGGAATACGTGGGGATCGGATACTGGAAACCGCGGCCGTTGGCATCGCCCTCGATCATGATCTCGATGAAGGCCTTGTTGACCATATCCATTTCCTTCTGGCAGTCGCCATAGGTGAAATCCTGCTCCTTGCCGCCGACGATGGCCTGCAGGTTCTTCAGGTCGTTCGGGACGACCCAGTCCAGAGTGATGTTGGAGAACGGCGCCTGCGTACCCCAGCGGGACGGCGTGTTGACGCCATAGATGAAGGACTGGATGCACTGTTTGACTTCACGCTGGCTCAGGTTGTCGATCTTGACGAAGGGTGCCAGATATGTATCGAAAGAAGAGAATGCCTGTGCGCCGGCCCACTCGTTCTGCATGATACCCAGGAAGTTGACCATCTGGTTGCAGAGGGTGGACAGGTGGCTGGCCGGTGCGGAAGTGATCTTGCCGGGTACACCGCCCAGACCTTCCTGGATGAGCTGCTTCAGGCTCCAGCCTGCGCAGTAGCCGGTCAGCATGGACAGGTCGTGCAGATGGATGGCCGCGCTTCTGTGCGCTTCCGCGATCTCCTCATCATAGACTTCACTCAGCCAGTAGTTGGCCGTGATCGCGCCGGAGTTGGACAGGATCAGACCGCCGACGGAATACGTAACGGTGGAATTCTCCTTGACGCGCCAGTCGTTGATCTTCAGATAATTGTCGACCAGATCCTTATAGTTCAGCAGTGCGGAATTGACATTACGGACCTTCTCGCGCTGACGGCGGTACAAGATATAGGCTTTCGCGACGTCCGCATAACCGGACTCGGACAGGACCTTTTCTACGCTGTCCTGGATATCCTCGACCGCGATCTTTCCGTCCTTGATCTTGCTTTCAAAGTCGGAAGTGACATGAAGTGCCAGCAGTTCGATGACGCTGGGATGATACTGCTTCTGCAGTGCTTCGAACGCTTTGGTGATCGCCGCACTGATCTTGGAGATCGTAAATTCTACGACCTTGCCATCTCTCTTAACAACCTGATACATGAAAAAAATCCCCCTTGGACTGTTGATACATCATAAACGCTCCATCTTGCGGAGCGAACACGACTATCATACGCCCAAGAAAGGACTTTGTCAATATCTTGTGGTCAAATTTTTAAAAATCTACAGATGTTGTGGTGTTTTGTCAAAGGTCCACACCACGGATGGTAGTTTCCTGTACATATTTTCCCACGATATCCGCATAAATACGCATCTTCTCGGCACTTGGTGCGGAAAAACCCGAGAACGGAACGGAATCCCGGTCTGTGAAGGCCTGCAGGAAGAAGCGCTTCGCCCCTCGGATCAATGCGCCGATCCCCTCCATATCTTGTGCCGTATGCAGTTGATCGATCACGGTCGTACGGAATTCGTAGTCCACCGGACCTTCCATCAAGATGGAAATGCTCTCCCGGATCTTATCAAGGTCGATCGTTTCGACCCCAGATGTTGTGGCATAGTGTTCCGGTGCGTTCTTGACATCCATAGCCACATAGTCGACCAGACGCTCTTCCACCAAAGTCCTCAGAACGTCCGGATGCAGTCCGTTCGTATCCAGTTTGACAGGATAGCCCAAGGCCCGGATGTCTTTGATCAGATCGATCAGATCCGGCCGCAGGCAAGGCTCGCCGCCGGTGATCGCGACACCATCCAAAAGGCCCTGCCGCTTCTTAAGAAAGTCGAGCAGCTCCTGATCATCCATGATCGGTTCCGCTGTCCCATCGATAAGCTCGAAATTATGGCAGAACGGGCACCTAAGATCGCAGCCGCCTAAAAAAACTGTACAGGCGACGTGGCCGGGATAATCCAGCAATGTCATTTTTTGCAGTCCATGTATTTTCATATTCTCTCCTTAATCGATCGCCGCAAGGATATGCATGTTGCGCAGCTCCGCGTCCAGGATCCCATCGTTGACGGAATAGGCATGCTTCTCGAGATCCCCACAGTTGGCCTCCGTCAGCCCCTGGTCGATCAATTCATCGATCACGTCTGCGCAGATGCCTTCGATCACGTCGTACTTCTCCTCCGCCATTTCCGGTTCATTGTCCGTCGTCAGCAGATATTCCAGCACTTCAGCCGTCAGATCCAGCTTCGGCAGCCGGCGCATCGCCCGGAAGCTCCATTTATAGTAGGGTTCATAGACCTGGTTCAGCAGGAAGACGACCTTCATCGTATGTTGGACGAATTCATGCACGGCCAACTGTGCCGCCGCCTTTTCACCATGCGCGAGGCACCGCGTATAATTATACTGCCCGGCCTGGGCCATGAGCAAGAGGCTGGAGGCAAGTTTTTTGCGGCGGATATCCGCCGGGTAGGTGGCAAGACACGCCCGGATCCGGGTCACCGTACCGGGGCCGTCATAAAAGATCTCCCCGTTGACCGCTTCCGCAAGTGAAGCCTCCGGAACGGTCAGCCACTGGTACAAACTCAGTGTTCCGTCCGGACTTCCGACTTTATCCTGGAAGAATTCTGCCGCACGCATCACACCATGGCGCGGCCCACCGACAGGCGCCATCAAGGAACGTTTCAGACCCATGAATTCTCTGGGCAGTTTGGTATATGCGCGCTCCATCAAAAACGCAGTACGACGGTCGATCGTCTCCTCATCCGGCAGGAAAATGATGAAACCCGGTTCAAAATCATGATCCCGGGAAACCGCATCGTCGAAGCCAAAGCATTCGGAACCGCTGCCGATCAGGCCCACCGCGATCTGTGGAAGCTGCGGACTGAATTGTTCTTCCAGCATAGGCCTCCCATATTGTTCAAAAAACGCCCGCGCGATCTCAAGCCCCTGCATAGATCTTCTCCGCCCTCTCTTTCAGATCCGCCGCTTCCCGGAAATACCCGTAATATTCAAAAGAAGGGGCACACTTTTCACAGACGAACGCATAATATCCATCCCGCGTGAGCGATGGCGTATCCAGCAGTTCCGCCGCCTTGTCCAGACAATCAAAGGCCTTTGCTTCCGCAGTTTCTTCGTCTTCGGCCGCCGTAAACAGATCCGCCAGATTCAGCCAGGTGATGGCCTGTTCCAACGCCCCGTGCGGTGCCTGTTCCATGATCTTCAGCGCTTTTTCATACAAGCCGGCCGCTTCTTCATAACGACGCAGATCCGTCAGCGTGAGCGCCATATTATTATACAGTCCGCCCAGCAGATCCGGCGCGGTACGCTCTGAACTTTCATAGATGACACGTGCTTTTTGGAACAATTCGATGGCGCGTTCGTTTTCATCGAAAGCATTGCAGGCTGTGGCGATATTGACATACAGCGTAGCAGCGCTCATGGTATCACAGAAATCCAGACGGTCGATCAGCATCAGCCCCTGTTCCGCGTATTTCATGGCTTGTTCCTTGTTCCCTGTCTTGCGGAAATGGCCGACTAGTTCGCCGCACAGCATGAGCTGCCCACGTTCATCATGCCCCAGTTCTGCCTCCTCCATCCAATACAGAAGATGGCGTTCCGCACCGGCATAATCCCTGCGGCTCATATGATCGTTCATCTTCTCGATGATCCGCTGCTGCGGTATCATGCGCACTTCCGCAGGCTCGTCGCACAAAAGACAGCGCTGCTCCTGATAGTCCTCTTTATGTAGTTCTGACATGACGGCTCCTTATGGTCCTACTCTTTGTAACATACAATATATTGTATCATAGCCCCGGTTGACATTCCAGTCTATTTTTATGATAATACAAGCAAACCCTAACGTAAAGGAGGTCCTGCCCATGCTCCCCGAGGCACATATCAAGCGCATGCTCCATAAGCTCAAACGCCTGGAAGATACTCTGGTCCCCTATTTGTTCCATATCGAAGAAGAACTCCCGGCCGAGGCCTGTCAGACCGCGAAACAATATTATGCCGTACCGGAAGATCTGGTATATGCACCGGTCCAGAAGGGCTGGCCCTGGGGCGGTCCGAAACAGTACCTCTGGATCCGGACCCGTTATACCGTGCCAGAACGACTGGATGGCCGCGATCTGTTCCTGATGCCGCGTCTGGGCGGATATGAGGCCTTGCTGTTCGTAGATGGAGCACCCAGCGGCACCTTCAATACCAAGATCGTCTATACCGGTCATGGCAACCATTATTGCGATCTAGTCCGCAAAAACGCAAAAGCCGGTGAGACCATCGATCTGGCTGTCGAGTACTACGCCGGACACAAGTATCAAGGCTGCGATCCTTTCGACACCTCAGACCTGGACCTGCACTACACGTATGATGGTCTGTATCTGTGCACGAAAAACGATGCTTTGCTGGAGTACTGGTTCGACCTGAAAACGGTAGGACAGCTGGCAGAAAGTCTGCCGGAGAACAGTTTCTTCCGTGCCCGGGCCATCAATGCCCTGGCCCGTGTCCATGATACCGTCCTGTACGATCCGGACAGCGTTGCCAAGGACCTTTTCTTTGAGCGGCTTTTCGCGTCACATGCATATCTCAAAGAGATCCTTGCAGAAACCAACGGTCCCGCGGCACCTTTCATTGGTCTGATCGGTCACTCCCACATGGACACAGCCTGGCTTTGGCCGTTGGAGGAAACACTTAAGAAATGTGCCCGCACCTATTCCAACGAACTGAGCCTGATGGAACAGTATCCGGAATATCGGTTCATCCAGAGCTCCGCCTTCCATAGCGATATGCTGCGCCGATACTATCCCACCTTGTTTGAACGGATCCGGGAAAAAGTCAAAGAAGGACGCTATGAACCCAATGGCGGTGTCTGGGTAGAATGCGACTGTAATATCACAGGCGGTGAATCCATGGTCCGTCAATTTCTATGGGGACAGCGCTTTACCCGCAAATACTTCGATTATACGGCCGACAGTTTCTGGCTGCCCGACACCTTCGGCTACTCCGCGGCGATCCCGCAGATCATGAAGGGCTGCGGCACGAAGTATTTCCTTACGACCAAGATATCCTGGAACGATACAAACGAGTTCCCTTATGATACCTTCTACTGGGAGGGTCTGGACGGTACCCGCGTCCTGACCCATTTCAACCAGTCCCACACCTGGCCTGACGCGGAAACACTGATCCAGCAGGCTGCTTCGATCCGGCAGAAAGGCGTCACCGACTGCAAGCTGATCTCCTATGGCTTCGGCGATGGTGGCGGCGGTCCCATGTTCGAAATGATCGAGATGGCCCGCCGGGTCCGGGACCTGAACGAAGTGCCACGTTCCGAGACCATGACGGTCTCCCGCTTCATGCAGGACCTGGAAGAACACATCTCCGACCCCAATGTTTATCGTGGTGAATTGTATCTGGAACTGCACCGGGGCACTTTGACCAATCAGCACGAGATCAAATACAACAACCGCAAGGCAGAAGTCCTGCTGCACGATCTGGAATGGCTGACCGCAGCCAAGGCCATGGCCGAAAACAAACCCGCGGACATTTCCCGGTCTAATGAACTTTTGGGCACCCTGCTCGTCAATCAGTTCCATGATATCCTGCCCGGCACCTGCATCCCGGAAGCACATCAACGGTGCAAGACCGACATGCGGAATCTGCTGACCAGCGCAAAAACGGCGATCCAGGATCTTCTGTACACTGAAGATGCAAGCGCGCCGTCCGTATGGAATCCCTTGTCCTTCCCCCGAAAAGATACACTCTTCATACCTCAGGACATACTGCCGGAAGGCGCCTGTCCCGGGCAAGCATACACCAATTTGTACGGGCATCCCTATCGTATCTTAGGCGGGCTCAGCATTCCTGCCTACAGCGGGATGGCACTGCCAGTATCCACTGAAGCACAGCCATCCCCGTTCCAATATGATGGAAACCATCTTTCCACACCCTTCTACGAGATCAGTTTCGATGATGACGGCTTCATGACTTCCTGTTATGACAGCAAAGCCGGACGTGAACTGGCCGCCGGCCCTCTGCCCCTCGGCGCCTTCGTCATGGCGGAAGACGTGCCCTCTTCCTGGGACAACTGGGATCTGGATCCGGACATCCAACGCAGATTCGCCCCTTGCGCCACGTGCATCTCCAGCATGGTCATCTCCGATGGTCCGTGGGCGTTTGTCATCCGCCGCACCTACTGCATCAGTGAAAAGTCCACCATCGACCAGGATCAGATCTTCTTTGCGGATTCACCCGAGATCCGCTATGATACACTCATGCACTGGCAGGATGACCATCGCTTCCTGAAAGCACGTTTCGACGTGGATGTCCGGGCGGACCATGCCCGTCATGAGATCCAGTTCGGTCATGTACTGCGGCCCACGACCCGCAACACGACGTGGGAACAAGCCCGCTTCGAAGTTGCCCAGCATAAATACACAGATCTATCCGAACCCGGATACGGTATCGCTTTCCTCAATGACTGCAAATACGGGATCAGCGTCGATGGAAGTCAGGTCGGACTATCGCTGCACAAAGGGGGCCTGAGGCCTGACTATACCGGCGACCATGGGGATCATCATGTCGTTTATTCCTTCCTGCCGCATCCTTGCGGATTCTCTGCGGAAGCCGTCGTCCGTCCGGCATACCAGCTGAACTATCATCCGGTCTTCGCTAAGGGAACATTGGATCTTCCACAGATCGCCAAGATCGACAAGGCCAATATCATCATCGAAACGATCAAGCCGTGTGAGGACGCTGCACGCGCTCTGATCCTTCGTTTGTATGAAACCGAGGGAACACGCACCAATGCCCTTCTGACGCTTTCTGAGGGCATTACAACGGCTTACAGGGCCAATATGCTGGAAGAGGTCCAGGAACCCCTGACCATGATCGGTCATGCCCTTCCTCTCTCTTTTCACCCCTTCGAGATCCAGACGATCAAAGTATGTTACTAAATGTATCTATGTGATCCCGGGTCGTCTGAAACCTTTGTATTACAAAAGGAGTGCGAAAAACGATCGAATCGTTTTCACACTCCCTTTTTTCATTTCTTCAAACTGAGATATTCCAGGATCTGGGTCGTGGCATCCTCCACATCTTCGGCGGGTCCGACCGCGAAAGAAGACTGACTGTGCGCCAGGATCCACGAGAAATCATCTTTCATCACCGGCGCGAAGTAACTTGTAAAGAACTCCGTAAACATAGGTGAAAACCCTTCCGGGATGCTGTCGAAGTAGAAATTCATCATTCCGTCCGGCATTTCCGACGTCAGGCTGTCATAGAACAAGTTGCCCTTCATCCGGATCCATCCGCTGTCTGCCGCCGCTCCTTCTGTCAACACCTGCTCCCGCAGCTGCATCATGAAGCGATCCTGTTGGATTGCATAGCGGAAGATCCACCCTTTCATCTCCAGCGTGCTGCTCTGCAGCAGTTCTCGATCGTCCGACTTCACATACTGGACTTTCATACTATGATGGAACGGTATCGGCAGGGGCACAAAAAGGACCAAAATCAAGATCCCTATGAGAAACCATCCGGTATTTTTCTTCTTGCTGCCTTTTTTTCGAGGCGGACGTTCTTTGATCGGCCTACGCTTCTTTCCTTCTTGATCGACTGGTTCTCCGTTCAGGATCATGCCCTGAGACGAAGCATAAATGTCATGAAATGGTTGGCTCATGGTGTATGCCTCCTTACCGACGATACTACCATGCAGGTACCGTTGCATGCAACCTTCTGGGATAAAAGGCGGATTACCGGGATAACGGTTTTATAAAAGGCCCTTTAAGATCTCCAGATCCTCTTTCGTCGTGGACCAGCTGGTGGCAAAGCGTACCACACTGTGTGTCTCATCCGCAGGCTCCCAGACACTGAAGTCCACAGCACCGCGCAGTGCCTCGATCTGCTCGTTTGGCAGGATCACGAACTGCTGATTGGTGGGCGAAGCCCAGGCAAACGCGTATCCTTTTGACTGGAAGATCACCTTCAGACGTTCCGCCATATCCATGGCATGGCGGCTGATCTGCATATACAGATCATCCGTAAAGAGTACGTCGAAAGGGATACCGGTCATGCGGCCTTTGGCCAGCATCGCACCATGCTGCTTGACCATCGTAATGAAATGCCTGGGTGCCGGGCAGCCGCAGAAGACGACGGCCTCCCCGATCGGTGCACCGACCTTGGTGCCGCCGATATAGAAGACATCGCACAAACCGGCCAGTTCCTGCATCGTCATATCGGCGTCAGGAGATGCGAGCCCATATCCAAGACGCGCCCCATCGATGAAAAGTTTCATGTCATAGGTCTTACAAAGCTCATACAGCCTGGCCAATGTCTCTTTCGAATACAACGTTCCCATCTCCGATGGATAGGAAATATAGATCATGCCCGGAAAGACCATATGGTCATGGGATTCATCCTGATAGAAAGTCTTGATATACGCTTCGACTTCCGCAGGATCCAACAGTCCTGTATGTGATGGCAGGCACAGGACCTTATGTCCGGTATACTCCACGGCGCCGGCCTCATGGACCTGGATGTGGCCGGTCTCGGCCGCGATCACGCCCTGCCAAGGCTCCAGCATGGTGCTGATGACCGTTTCATTGGTCTGTGTCCCACCAGTCAGGAAAAAGACCTCCGCTTCCGGTTTCCCGATATATGCGCGGATCTTTTCCGCGGCAGAAAAACTGTAGGCATCCATGCCGTAACCGAGCAATGGTTCCAGATTGGTCGCAGCATACGCCTCCAGGATCTTCGGATGCATGCCTGTCGTATAATCACTTGCAAAAGAAATCATAATACTCCCTCTTAATAATCCAATATGATCTTCCAGGCTTCGATCAGCCGGTCCAGGCTCCAGGCCGCGTTGGCCGGGCTGGTGGACGGCAGACAGATCATAGGGATCTCGGTCGTCTGGTATTTTTCGAACATTTCGGCAGAACGTTTCCCATTGGTAAAGATCCGGCCGATCTGTCCCGCCGCAATGATGGGAGACAGATCCGCCGGTTCTACGTTTTTGATGGTACTGTCGCTCGAGCCTTTGATATCGCAGGCTTCGATCGAGTCATACAACGCGATGTGATGCCGATGCGCGAAGGCGCTTTTTTCCTCGATGCTCCCCAGTTCCTCTTCTCCATATACGCGGGCCAGGACCTTCCAGAAACGGTTTTGCGGATGGCCGTAGAAAAAGGCCTGCTCTCGAGATTTGATCGAAGGAAAGGAGCCAAGGATCAGGATGCGGCTTTCGCTGTCATACAGCGGACCGAAACCGTGCGTAGCACGTGCATACTCCATGGAATGCGTCAGCCCTTACGCTTACGGGACAGATATTCGTCCAGCTCTTTTTTGATATTCTCCGGGATCTCCCGCTTGACCGGGCATTTCACCGCATCTGCCATGTGGGCTGTGAAAGCGGTCAGGAAAGCACCGTCCGCCAGCATCTGCTCATCAGACAACAGCTCCAGCGAATCATAGCGGTTGTGGATCGTCGCCTGGCTGGGATTCGCGATCCGGGCGAAGGACACGGCCGGGACGCCTTGATCCGCAAAGGGTGTCGAATCGCTGGAATACACACCGCAGCGCACATTGATACCGAAGCCGATTTCAGAAGCCATGTAACTGATGTAGGAAGCCAGTGCTTCTTCAGCACTGACACAGCCGATGAAACGGCCCATGAAGGTACCGATCATGTCCAGGTTGATGTTCAGGCAGATCTTCTCCAGTTCATCCGCATGATCCTTCACATAGGCCTTGGAGCCCAGGAGGCCGCGCTCCTCACTACCGCAGAAGACGAACCGCAGGCCGTAACGATGCGGGGCGTTCTTGATCATGTTGTCCATGATACACAGCAGGCCGATGCAGCCGGACATATTATCGTAAGAACCGTGGGACAAAGGTGTCGTATCATAATGGGCAGTCAGCACGATCCACTCGTCCGAAGTGCCCGGGATCTCCGCAACGACGTTGCGGGATTCACCGGCATATTCGGTTTCATCCACAAAGATCTTTGCCCGCTGTACGCCGGCTTTGATCAGTTTGAAGGCCTCCTTGGCATTGATGTTGACGCCAAGGATCTTTTCTTTCTCACCGCGCACATAGGGCCTGAGCTCTCTCGCATCGATGTCGCTGTCGCGGTACCTGAGGTTGCCATCGTAGGTGATGATGCCGACGGCACCATGATCGATCAGGTCCTGATATGTGAAGAACGGGATGCCGGTATCCAGCATGACGATGGCCCCTTTGACCTTCGTCAGCGACGCGGGATCCGTATTCGGCAGATACACGAAGGGCGCTTCGATCTCTCCACTGCCGCACAGACGGAAACCTTCGCAGGGAACTTCCGCTGTCGTACCATTGGCATAGGTCACCGTCAGACGTGCCGCATGCATGTCAGCCATCTCCACCGGGAATGGTTCCAGATGAGCCTCAGCGCCGATCGCCCGGCTCTGATCCGCCAAGTATTCCGCCACGCGCAGTTCTTCCGCTGATCCGCCGGTATGGACGAAATCTGTATCTTTTAATATCTGTCTTACTTGTCTTTTATTCATCTTGTTTGACTCTTTTCTATTGCTTCCCAAAGACCATTCAAATAGGTGGCGCCAAGTGCACGGTCGTACAGACCATAACCCGGCATCGCGACTTCATCCCAGATCATGCGGCCATGATCCGGACGGATCGGCCCGTCGAACCCAATATCATACAAAGCTTTCATGATCTCATACATATCGAACGTTCCGTCGGAGGACAAATGTGCGGCTTCCTCGAAATTCGTCGGAGAATGGAATTTCAGGTTGCGCACATGGGCAAAATGCACTCTGCCCTTCAAAGAACGGATCATATCCGGCAGGTCGTTTTCCAGGTTGGTTCCATAAGAACCCGAACAGAAGGTCACACCGTTGTGCGGATCATCGACCATCTGCATCATACGCAGGATGTTCTTCTTGTTGATGATGATGCGCGGCAGACCAAAGACGCTCCAGGCTGGATCATCCGGATGGATGGCCATCTTGATGTCGTATTTGTTGCACACCGGCATGATGCGCTCCAAGAAATACTTCAGATTCGCGAAGAGCGCTTCATCATCGATCTCCTTATACATGGCAAAGAGTTCTTTGACATGCTCCATGCGCTCTGGTTCCCAGCCGGGCATCACGGTACCGTTCATGTCACCGGCGATGGAATCGAACATTTTCTCCGGATCCAGCGCGTCGACCGCTTCCTGGGTATACGCCAGAACGGTGGAGCCATCCGGACGCACGCGGGCCAGCTCCGTGCGGGTCCAGTCAAAGACCGGCATGAAATTGTAGCAGACCAGGTGGATGTCCTCCAAGCCCAGGTTCTCCAGCGTCTCGATGTAATTGTCGATGTACTGATCCCGGTCCGGGGCACCGGTCTTGATGGCGTCATGAACGTTGACGCTTTCGATACCGCTGATATGCAGGCCGGATGCTTCGACTTCTTCCTTTAGTGCACGGATCTTCTCCCGGCTCCAGACTTCGCCGGGCTTTGTGTCATACAGGGTGGTGATCACGCCTGTTACGCCGGGGATCTGGCGGATCTGTTTCAATGTGACAGTATCAAAAGCGGAACCGTACCAACGCAATGTCATTTCCATAGTAATTTCCTCCTGTTTTCTTATAACCGAGCCTTGATATAGTCAAAGATCACCTGCAGCAGTTCTCTGCTCCAGAACGAACCTTCGTGCGGTGCGCCAGGCACCTGATACATGGTGGCATCATACCCATTGTCCAGCAGTTTCTTGTACATACGGGTACTTTGTGTATAATCAACGACCGGATCCCCCGTGCCATGCAGCAACAGGAACGGCGGGAGATCCTTGCCGGCCTCGACATAATTCAAGGGACTGATCATAGCCATCACTTCTTTGACTTCGTCGGTGAACGGATGACCGCAGAGCATGGCGAAGATCGTCGTAGGATCATCCACCATGGCCTGATAGTTTTCAGTCACCATCGCGTTCAGATCCGTAGGACCGAAGCATTCGACGACCAGCTGCACCGCATCGGAATACTCTTTATATTCTTCCGTAAGGAATCGCGGATCACCGCCGGTCGTGCCGACCAGAAGCGCCGTATTGCCGCCGGAACTGGTGCCCCAGATGCAGACCCGTTCCGGATCGATCCCATACACATCCGCATGTGCGCGGAGGAATCGGATGGCCGTCTTAACGTCCTGAAGGAACGCAGGCGCCTTATATCCATCCACACAGGACCGATGTCCTACAGTAGCTACCACAAAGCCTTCCGCCGCCAGTTTGCCCAATTGCGGCAGTTCATAGTTCCGATCCGGTGTCGTCCAGGCACTGCCTTGTACAAACACGACCAACGGATACTTTACAGGCGCTGCTTCATCTACCGGCCAAGGTCTGAGGAGATCCAGTGTATAATCCCTGCCGTCGCAGCTGGTATACGCGATATCCCGCTGAAGCAATGCAAAGCCCTCCAACGAAGGATTGATCGGAAGCATAGGGATCTCAGGATAGTCCATTTCTCGTTTCTTCCCTTCTATAGATTTTAACTTGCGGAGCTGCCAGATGCCGATCCGATCGGCCCATCGCTCCGGATAAAACTTGTAATATGAAGTTGCGGTACGCCGTCTGTAACGATCCAGACGCTTGCTGTTAGCCCAGATCAAAGATGGAACGGCGATGACCGGCAGATACAATAACCCGAGCCAAGCCGATTGGAACGTATGCCCGTACTCATGATACAGGATCCGCTCTTCCTCTTTGCCCAGATCCTTCTCCAGAAAAATGAAGGTCCCGATGGCCATACTGGATGCCCGGTCCCAATAGGTCACCGTCGCATTCTGATACCGAAAGCCACGCGCTCCTTTCAGATGCAGGAACACCCACAGGAGCCCTCCCACGAGATTCAGGACCAGGCCCCAGGTGCACTGCAGGAAATAGTAGATGACCCTTCCGGCCATGATCCATTCACCCTCTCACAAAATAAAATCAAGCTCCACCCTGGATACAGAGCGGAGCTTTTGAATCGATCAATGCTTATTTCTTGGTAAACTCAAGCTCGATACCCTCGACGGACAGCGTGATCACTTTATCTTTGATGGTGCCGTTGATGCTTTCGCCATCAAGGGATAATTCGATATTCTCGCCGGAGATCTTATAATTGACTTCCTGCTTTTCGCCATCGACCTCGAAGTCGGCCTTGCCGCCGGATTTAAGCGTGAGGACGAACATGTCCTCTAAGGAACCTTCGCCACCGCCCAGACCATACAGAGAATTCGCCTGCTCGATTTCCATGCCCATAAACTTGGTCAGCTTATATGTCCCCGTGGCACCGCCTCCACCTGAGCAGCCGACAAGAGCAATCAGCGCAGCAACAAGCAACACTAACGCAATGATTCTTCTCTTCATTTTGTTCTCTCCTTTTTACATTGCTCACACCTAAATATGAGACTTTTGTTATTAATAACATAACAGGAAAAGCCGTTTTTGTCAATTCATCCGGTCAAATTACGTGCATCATAGACCGGCTTCCGGCATCAGATCCTTATTTCAACGCTTTTTTATATCTCAAAAGCACCGTCGCGAACAACTCACCCAGAATATAGCATCCGATGATCTCACCCACAGCCACATAAACGACCATCAGGATCAAAGGTGTGTCGGTGAAACCATATCCATACCACAGGATCGGTGGTACGATCAGTGCGTTGGCAATGATCGCAGGGATCGGCACGAGCCAGCGGTTCTTCCTGAGAAGATATCCGAAAACCGCACCGATCAACGTCGCGATGCTGCCGAAAATGACATCCCATATGATTGCGCCGCCGATGATATTTGCCAGTATACAACCGATGAACAAGCCGGGGATCGCGGCACTGGTAAACATCGGAAGTATCGTCAACATCTCCGCGATGCGCACCTGCATCGGCCCAAAAGAGATCGGCGCGAAGATCAACGTCAGTACGACATATAATGCCGCGATCAAAGCCGCGTGTGTCAACGACAGGATCTTATTATGATCTTTCATATTTCGACTCTCCTCATAAAATAATCTGTACAGTTGTATTATAGTTGGATCGACTTCCGCCACTGCCGAATAAGAACATCATAAACGGAATGATACTCTCCATTCTCACCGCAAACATCTATTCCTTTTTGCTTGAACTCAGAGAGCAGCTCATGCGTGATCTATTTCCCAAGGTATTTTTCCCCGAGGCGATCTCTTTCTACCGCCTTGATCCTGGCCGACGACGCACATCGCCACGCCATTTTTATAATATAATTTGGTTGCTTCCGGACACCCGTCAATGTCAAATACGTCGCCACCTGAGAGATATTCCTCAAAAAAGTACTGTGCTTCTCCTGGGAAATCTCCTGAAAGCTCTTCTACTTCAAATTTCGGAAGGATCAAGACACGAACGGACATCTTTGTATCTTTTCGTTTCGAAGAACAGCCATTCAAAGAAACAAATAGCAACAACATCAAAACAAAGGCAATACTTATTTTTCTCATTCTTGTTTACTACTATGGAACCAGCGTGATGAGTTCCCACTCACAGTTTGCTTCCGTTCTCAGAGGCATGCTCCAGACGCCGACTCCAGCCGACACGTACAGGAGCGTGCCAGGTTTCTCAAATGCGCCGTATGCGGGCAGACCCATCATGCGATACACGATCTGCAGAGGCCACAGCTGTCCCGCATGCGTATGGCCGGAGAGCTGCACCGCGGATCTTTCTTCTGCTAACTGTTCCTTGTCATATGGTTGATGATCTGCCACGACCAACGCGCCTGTCCCCTCAAATGTATCAACGAGGTCTGACCAGTCCGCGCGTTTCTCTTCCATAGAGATATCTTCTCTTCCAAGCACGGTGAGATCATCGGCCACCTTCAAGAACTGATCTGACAATATGGTGATGCCGGCACCACGGATCGCCTCCTCCAGCTGCTCGTCACTGTAGGTCCGTCCGTCGAAGTATGAGGCATCCGGCTGCCGATCATGGTTCCCGTATATAAAGAAAACAGGAGCCTCTATTTCCGAGAGGAGACGATACGTCTCCCGCATATCATCGTACGACGTCAGTTCATCGGTCACGTCGCCGCCCAGTATCACGAATTCCGGAGCCGCAGCATTCACCTGCCGGCAGAATTCCTTCACATTTTCCATCGACTGAGCCGATTCGACATGAAGGTCTGCAGCAAAAGCAAAGGTATGCGCCTGGGTAACGCCTTCGACTTTCCAGGTATGTTTCTTTTCTTTGATGCGGCCTGCATTCACAGATCCATAACTGAAGATACAAATGCATAAAACAACGCTCAGAATGCCGATCAGCTTCAGCTGGCAAGAGCCCTTCCCCGCTTCCCTTCCTCTGCCTCGTTTGAGCCTTCGGATCAGGTATTCCACGATGCTTGCGCAAACATCAGAAAACAAAACGATGTATGCAGCCGCGAACATATCTGAACGGCGGTAGGCTAAGGGGCTTTCTATGGCAACAAAAAACAGGGCTGCGGCAGGGATCAAAAGAACTTTGATCATAAAGACGGTCACTCGCCAAACCGGATGTCTCTTTGTACGCAGTGGTATCTGCAGGACATACAGGGCTGTCATCAATAGGATGATTTCCAGGACCCACAATGTCATTTTACTCAATGCCTCGTTTCAGGTATTGATCATGGTCTCGATCCGGCTTGGACAAGTTTCACGACGGATTCACAATGCATCGTATGACAGAACGCATCAAACGGCGCCGCTTTTTCAACCAGATATCCCTGTGATTCCAGGATCTTCACGTCCCGGGCCAGTGTTGCCGGATTGCATGAGACATACACGATCCTTTCGGGCTGCATGCGGACCAGCGTATCCAATAACATCGCATCACAGCCCTTACGCGGCGGATCCACGACCACAACATCGATCCGTGTATTCGCGCCTTGCGTCCGGAACCATTCCGGTACGACCTCCTCTGCTTTGCCAACAAAGAATTCCACGTTTTTGATCCCGTTGTCGGCTGCATTCTGGCGTGCGTCACGGATGGCCTCCGGCACGATCTCTACACCATAGACTTTGTGCGCTTTCTGGGACAGGAACAGGGAGATCGTTCCCGTGCCACAATACATGTCCCATACGGTCTCATCACCGTTCAAGTTCGCGTATTCCATCGCTTTTTCGTAGATACGCTGCGTCTGTACAGGATTGACCTGATAGAAAGACCCAGGAGAGATACGGAAAGACAACGTGCCGATCGTATCGGTGATAAAGGGCTGTCCATGCAAAGTGAAAGAATGGGCGCCTAAGATCCGATTGGTGTGATCCGTATTGACATTATACATAAGGGAGACCATCTGGACCCCATAGGACTCCACAATGCGCTCCAGCATGCCCCACAGTTTGTCCGCGTAAGGTACTTTTCGCCCGTTGATGACCAGACAGACCATCAGTTCCCCGGTAGCAAAGCCGACGCGCGTCAATAGATGACGCAGCAGCCCTTGGTGCGTTGTTTCATCATAGGTAGATATACCGTACTGATCCGCCCATCGGCAGACGATACGCATGACTTCCCGGTTGACCGGATGTCCCACAGCGCAGTCGTCCAGCGGTACCAGCGCATGAGTGCGGCCGGCATAGAATCCGAGGACCGTATGGCCGTCGACCTGTCCGAAGGGAAACTGCATTTTGTTGCGGAACTCCCAGGGGATCTCCATGCCCGTGATCGGCTCCATCAGAAGCTCCGGATGTGCGACCCCGCCGATGCGCCGCAGCGCTTCTTCCACCTTGCGCTGCTTCACCGCAAGCTGTGCCGGATACGCCATTTGCTGCAGCACGCAACCGCCGCAGGCTCTGGCCTTGGGACATGCAGGCTTGATCCGTTCCGGAGAAGGCTCGATCACCTGCTCGACCCGGCCGAAAGCCAGGCTCTTTTTCACCTTGACGACTCGCGCCATGATCAGATCGCCAGGCACGGTATCCTTGACAAACATTGCCATGCCTGTATCCGTATGCCCGATGCCAATGCCTTCCTGGTCCAGATCCGTGATGCGGACTTTCAATAAATCGTTTTTATTCACTTCTGCGGATCCTTCTTCTCCGGTTTATAGAGATTCCGGTTCAGGAATCGATTAAAGGACGTCCAATGCCCATCAGACGGATCCTCTTCTACAAAAGTCTCCATGACTTTCATCTTAGCATCGATATTGTCCGCGAAATGTACGATCATGGCCTCTCGGGTCATGGGAACCTTGGGAGAACCGAATTCCAGCTCCCCATGATGGGACAGGATGATGTGCAGCAAAAGTTCCTGCTGCAGACGCGGAAAAGCGCCAAGCCGGTTCATCCGCTCCTGTACCATGTTATAGCCCAGGATGATGTGGCCCAGCATCTGACCGGCATCCGTGTACTCCGCCACCGGCATCTCTGTCAGCTCCCGGACCTTGCCAATATCGTGCAGCATCGCGCCTGTAATGACCAGATCCCTGTCTACCCCGGGATAGGCATCCGCCATGTATACTGCATTCTCCACAACAGCGGATACATGCTCGATCAGGCCGCCCAGATAATTATGATGCACACTTTTGGCCGCCGGATGTTCTTTGAATCTCTTGACGAACTTCGCATCGTCCACAAAGAAGCTTTCCAGCAGCTGCCGCAGTTTCGGATCCCTGACTTCACCG
Source organism: Clostridiales bacterium (assembly GCA_024689505.1). Lineage (GTDB taxonomy): Bacteria > Bacillota > Clostridia > Lachnospirales > Bianqueaceae > RUG159. Next base: position 40,000 of record JAILDJ010000082.1, on the reverse strand, counting down.
ATGCGGCGCAGGAGCCCTTGATACAGCTGCTCCACGTCCTTGTCCGTCTGACGGATGAAATCCGCAAGATCATATTCTCCAGGTTCGCTGGGCCGGATCCGGTAGATATTGGCCTGCAGATCTCCCTGATAGGACGTGATCTGTGCATCGATCTTGACCATCTGGTTCTTGTTGAAATCGAAGATCTGGGGCGTCAAGTCCCAGATCTTCGCGTTCAATGTACCGGTCTTGTCCTGCAATGTCACATTGAAATAGTTCTTACCGGCTTTGGTGACCATTTTCTGCTTATCTTTACAGAAATAGTGTTCTAAAACATGGTCTCCCTCTTTTAAAGTCTGTATGAATCGCATATCAATCAAAATCTCCCGGTTTTTCCTGTATCGTCAAGGAAAGTGTCACTGTCTCCGGATCCCCATCGACGTAACCGCGCACGACCTTGACTTCGACCGTCTGGCCGATCTCACACGCGTGGAGAGCATCCGTCAGATCCTTGAACGTATCGATCTTCTGTCCGTTGAACTCGATGATGACATCATCCACCTGGATGCCGGCCTTATCCGCGGACAGCCCTTCCAGAACGGACTGGACGTACACACCAGAGAACATGCCGTAGGTCACGGCAAACTCCGACGCCGCATCGATGCCGGATCCTGTGATGCCCAGATACGGCTGGATGACCTTGCCATGATTGATCAATTCTTCCAGCACTGGTTTGGCTGTTGAGATCGGGATCGCGAAGCCCATACCTTCGACGTCCGAAGACACGATCTTGGCATCATTGATGCCGATGATCTCACCACGGCCGTTGACAAGTGCTCCGCCGGAATTGCCCGGATTGATCGCTGCGTCGGTCTGCAGCAGGATCAATGTATTGACCAGTCCCGTGTCCTCATCCTTGAAAGATACGGACCGTTCGAGTCCGCTGATGATGCCGGCCGTGACGGTATTGCTGTACGTCTTATTGACCGGGCTGCCGATGGCGATAGCCAGATCCCCGACCTTCAGACTGTCACTGTCCCCCAGTGTGGCGATCTTGATCTCCTTGAGCGTATCCTCGTCCAGGTCCGATTTTTTTACATAGATCACAGCCAGATCGCTGCCGGAATCCGAACCCTTATAATACGCTGTCGCAGAGACCGTCTCATCGCTTCCCATCAGGACCTTGACGTCCGTGGCATTATTGATGACGTGGAAATTCGTAGCAATGTATAACTCATCTTCCGACTCACCGATGATCACGCCGCTGCCCAGTGCTTCACCATAAGCTGCGTCCCCCATGATCCCGGAAGGATCCTGCGCAACGACCGTCGTAACGATCGTAACGACGGAGTGCCCGACGTCATCTGCGATGTCCGCGATGGATGTATATTCAGAATTCTGAAGTGCCGTGATGTCCGCCACTTCCTTGACCGCCTTTTCATCCGACGGGAAGAAAAACGTGCCGGTCTGATTTGTATCGTGGGTGCGGTTGAGCAATGTACTGGCCCAGTACACTCCGCCAAATGTCGACGCACAAAGCGTGATCAAAGATAGTATGGCTACACCAAACTTCCAACCATGCGTCTGCCGCTCCACACGGCGCTGCTGGCGCCTGAGGGCCTTTTGGCGCAGTCTTTCCTGCTCTTTCTCCACCTGTTCACGGATCTGCATCTGCATGATCACGTCTTCCCGGTAGAAGGGAGACTGGGGTGGAAGATAGTCCGGATTGGGATCGGGATTTTGATGCTGTTCCTGTACCTGCGGCTGTTCCGCCGTTTCAAAAAACTGGTTTTCGTTGAACTGGTCGCTCATCACATCTCACCCCCTCAATCCAATCACAGGCAGCGCATGCGGTACGCAGGCATAATGCACTTCCATCGTATCGCAGACATGTTCCCCATCGGTGTGAAGGACCAACGGATGATCCGCCTGTACTGTGAATTCTCTTTCATTGAACAGCTGAACGCCATGCAGCCGCTTATGTTTGCCCAGCGCCAGGATCGGCAGAATGAAGAACGTCTTCCATTTGGGCACACTGTGGACCATGCATACGGACAGCTTGCCATCTCTCGGATCCGCATCCGGTGCCATGGGAATGCCGCCGCCCTCACCGACAAAATTCATGCCTGCGAGGAAGATCGCCTTGTTGAAGATCCCATGGCTGTCGCCGCGCTGTACGTACATCCGTGTCGTCTTCATATCGAACAAAGCCTGTATCGTCACGATAAAATACACGAACTTACCCAGTTTCAGTTTGTTCAGCGTACTTTTCAATGAAGAGAGATTGACCCTGCGCGTGATCTCCGCGTCCAGGCCAAAACCGCTGCTGATAGCGTAATAACGGCTTCCTCGTCCCTTATCATACGTCACCTTGCCCAAGTCGATCCAGTCCGGCGCGACGCCCTCTTTCAGATCGTCCAGGATATAACGGATCTGCTCTTTGGGTGTTCCCTTGATCTTCAGACCGCGGCCGAAATCGTTCCCGGAACCGGAGGCGACAACACCGAAACGAACTTTTGAAAAATCAGGAATACCATTGATCGCTTCATTGATCGTACCATCCCCGCCTAATACGATGAGATTGCAGACCTCACCGGCGGCGTTCGCTTCTTCGCAAAATCTTCTGGCAAAGCGTGCGGCGTCCCACTTTTTTTGGGTAAACAGGACCGTATAAGGGATCTTCCGGTTTTTCAGGACCTGTTCCGCCATGGTGCATGTCTCAACGGACTTTCCGCTGCGTGAGCCTGGATTGACGATCATACAGACTTTTGATTTCATACGTATTTACTTCTTTTCTACGAGATTGATTTTATATGCCAAGGGCAAGGTGAACGTAAACCTTGTGCCCTCTCCCGGCTTACTGCTGACCTTGATGTCCTCCCCATGATTGAGCAGGATCTGCCGGACGATGGTAAGACCCAGGCCATTGCCCTTCTTATCGTGACCGCGGGACGCATCCCCCTTATTGAACCGCTCAAAAATGTGCGGCAGGGATTTTTCGTCGATCCCAAGGCCGGTATCCGCAACGGTGACAACTGCTTTCTGTCCGACCGCCGAGGTCTCGATGCGGATGGAATCCCCCACGCGGGTAAATTTCAATGCGTTGTCCATCAGATTGTAGATCACCCTCTGGATCTTATCCAGATCCGCATTGACGATCAGCTTCTCCTGCAAGAACTGGAAATCCATCCGAATCTGCTTTTCTTCGATGCGCTGTTCGAATCCCAGCGCCATTTTGATGATCATCTCGTTGATATCGAAATGCGATCGGACGACTTCATCCTGTCCATTCTCCATTTTGGTCAGATCCAGGATGTTGTTGGTCATCTTCGTAAGGCGGTTGGTCTCATCCAACACGATCTGCATGTATTTGGGATGCAGTTCTTCCGGGATGGTCCCATCCAGCATGGCTTCCAGGAAACCTCGGATCGACGTCAGCGGCGAACGGAAATCATGCGAAATATTGGCGATAAATCCGCTGCGCATGTTTTCCAGTTCTTTCAAATCGTTGGTCATGGAATTGATGGCCTCCGCCAACTGACCGATCTCGTCATTGCTCGTCACCGCGATCTCCTTGGAGAAATCCCCATCTGCGATGGCCCGGGAGATATCCTTCATCTCGCTGACCGGTTGGATGATATTGTTGGTATGGATCAAGATCATGATCATGGCGATGATCGATACAAAGACCATGGCGATGACGATGGTACCGAAGACCACCCACTGCGGTGTGTTGACACGGGCAGTCGACAGATTCAGGATGACAGCGCCTGTATTCATGGTCTGCTGCATCACACCCATCAGATTGAATCTCTCGATATAGTCCTGCTGATAGGCGATGGTCACCGTGCTCTCATCAAAGATCTCCGGAAAGGCGTTTTTAGTGAATTCCATGTCCTGACCGTTGAGGACACTGGCGATCTGCTGCTGGGTATGACGGGTCATGTTCCGCTGCAGGCGTTCCCGCTCGGCACCGCCTTCCTCGCCGTAGCAATAGACCTCGATATTGCCGGTCCGGCTGCGTGTGCAGAACCAGATCGTGATATCCATGGCCTGAGCTGCCGTATTCAGGCGGGACTGCGAAGTCGACTCATTGAAATCCGTTTCGGTCAGCACCTGATTGATGATCTCACGGGTCTTCATGAGATCGTCCTCCTGGCGGGACCGGAAATAGGAATGCAGGAATGTCAGCGTGATACCTGCGACCAGCACCAGCACCAGTGCAAGGATGATCAGATAGACCCTTAAAAACTTCGTTCGGATCGAAACAAACGTACCGGTCATGGCACACTCACTTTACTTCGAACTTATACCCGACGCCCCAGACGGTCTTGATGCTCCAGGAGCCATTGTCCTCTCCCTGATCCAGTTTCTCACGGATCCGCTTGATATGTACGTCGACCGTACGGGTATCCCCATAATACTCATAGCCCCAGATCTGATTGAGCAGCTGCTCCCGGGTAAAGACCTGGTTGGGATGCGACGCGAGGAAATGCAGCAGTTCCAGTTCTTTCGGCGGCATTTCGATGTCGCGGTCACGGAAGGTGACGGAATAATTGGACAGGTTGATGATCAGATCCGGATAGGAGATCTTCTTGTCGTTGCCGCGTTCCGGCGCAGCAGAACGGCGCAGGACAGCCTTCACGCGGGCTACAAGTTCTTTCGTATCGAAGGGTTTGACCATATAATCATCCGCCCCGAGTTCAAGCCCCAGGACCTTATCGAAGGTTTCGCCCTTTGCCGTCAGCATGATGATCGGCACGGCGCTGTCCTTGCGGACCGTGCGGCAGACCTCATAGCCATCCATCTCGGGCATCATGATGTCCAGGATGATCAGATCCGCAGCGTAGGACTTGAGGATCTCAAGCGCCTGACGTCCATTATCCGCTTTACGGGTCTCAAAACCTTCTTTTTCCAAGTATAAAGAGATGAGTTCGGCGATATTCGCATCATCATCCGCAATCAAAATCTTCTGTTTTGTACTCATAATCTCTCCTTTCAGTGGCCTTTCATTTCGACGATGGTCACGCCGGATTCACCCTCGCCATATGTACCGAGGCGATAAGAGCGGACCAGCTTGGAGCGTTTCAGAAACTGCTGACAGGCTTTACGCAGTACACCGGTACCTTTGCCGTGGATGACAGTCACCTTCGGTACACCGGCGAGATAGGCATCATCCAAGTATTTGTCCAGAACGGAGAGCGCTTCTTCTGTAGTCATACCACGCAGGTCGACCTCCAGGTGGATCGACTGGGCCTTGCCGAAGGATCCGGCACTGGTGCCTTTGCCTCCAGAGGTTTTCGGCCCCGGTGCTGCTTCTTCTCCCTCGATGCTTTCCACGTCACTGACCTTGATCTGCATCTTCATGATGCCTGCCTGGATCATCAGGCGGCCTCGATTGTCCGGCGCTTGCTGCACCGTGCAGATTTGGTCGAAGCCCTTCATTTTGATCTGGACACCAGGTCTCAGATCCTCCGGACGGATCTGACGCACAGCGCCTGTATCTTCTTTTTCGGATTGTTTGCGGGCTTTATCCGCCTCTTCTCTGAGACGGGTACGCATCTGCTCCAACGTACGGATATCCACCGTCTGTCCTTCCCGGATCAGGCGGTTCATTTCTCTAAGCGTTTCGTCCGCTTCGGCTTTCGCCTTCTGAAGCACATCTCTGGCTTCTTCTCGGGCCTTTTGCAGAATCGCTTCTTTCTGATCGTCCAGGGTGCGCTTCTCGCTTTCCACCTGATGCTTCAGGCGATCCGCTTCTTTGCGCAGATTTTCGATCCGAGCCTGCTCTTCCTCCTGAGCTCTGCGGCGCAGTTCCAGATCGGTCATCATTTCCTCGAACTGGACGTCATTGGATTCCAACAGGTCTCCCGCGTGCTCGATGATCTCTTCGGACAGTCCCAGGCGGCGGGAAATGGCAAAGGCATTGCTCTTGCCAGGTACGCCGATCAGCAAACGGTAGGTCGGCTGCAGAGTATCCACATCGAACTCACAGCTGGCATTCTCAACACCCTCCGTGGACAGCGCGTATACCTTCAGTTCGCTGTAATGGGTCGTCGCGACGGTTAAGATCTTTCGGGTCCTCAGATACTCCAAAATGGCATTTGCCAGGGCAGCACCCTCGACCGGATCTGTACCCGCACCTAACTCATCGAACAAAACGAGCGAGAACGGTGTGACTTTTTTCAGGATCTCCACGATATTGACCATATGGGAAGAGAAGGTGCTCAAGGATTGCTCGATACTCTGCTCATCGCCGATATCTGCGAAGATCTGGTCCAGAACCGACAGCTTTGGCTGCCCGGACGCAGGGATATGCAGCCCTGCCTGACCCATGGCCTGCAGAAGACCCAGGGTTTTCAATGTGACAGTTTTACCGCCCGTATTCGGGCCTGTCACAACAAGTGTCGTAAAGCCTTGTCCGATATAGATCGTGATGGGAACGACACTGCTCTGTTTCAGCAATGGATGTCTCGCATTTTTGAGCTCGATCTCCATCGTTTCTCCAAAGACCGGTTCGACTGCATTTTGATCCAAAGCCAGTTTAGCTTTCGCGAACAAGAAATCCAATTGTACGAGCAGATCCAGATCGGCCAGCAATTCTGACGCAGCGCCGTGGACCAGATCACTCAGTTCCGCCAGGATGCGGCGGATCTCTTTTTCCTCTTCCAGCGCAAGTTCTGTCGCCCGGTTGTTCAGCTGGACCACCGCCATGGGTTCGACGAATACGGTGGACCCGGAGCCGGACTGGTCGTGTACCATGCCTGGCACATTGCCTTTGTATTCCGCCTTGACCGGAATGCAATACCGTCCATTGCGTTGGGTTATGACCGCATCCTGCAGCATCGTGCGATACGTTGCGGAATGCAGCATCCCCTGCAGATGCGAGCGCACACGCTCCTGGTTGATGCGGATCTCCTTGCGGATGGATGCCAGTTTGGGGCTGGCATGATCGAACATCTCCTCTTCAGAGGCGATGCACCTGCGGATCTCACGCTCTACAGCATTCAACGGATTCAGCCCCATAAAGATCGGATCCAGGCATGGATAAGATTCATCTTCCCGCACATGTTTACCGTAGGTCTTCATCATTTCCGTACCCGAAAGAAGCCCTGCAATATCCAGGAGTTCTCCCATGGTCAGGATCGCACCTTTGGCCGTGCGTTCCACGCTCTGGCGGATATCCTTGAGGCCGGAAAAAACAGGGCGGCCACGAGATACCAGTAATGTAAAGGCTTCCGAAGTCTCTCTCTGCCACCGCCGGATCTCGTAGATGTTGTCCGAAGGTTCCAACGCCAGACACAGTGCCCGGCCAGGAGCGGATACGGCATGATCGGCCAATTTACCGATCACCTTATCATATTCAAGTTTTTTAAGATATTTTTCTTCCATAGTTGCATTATCGATCCCAGGAGAACGTCCTGGGCGATCCTTTGTCCTGCATACCGACAAAATCCAGCTGACGGAGCGCTTCATACAACACGATCGCGACCGAGTTGGACAAGTTCAGAGAACGGAAATGCTCCAGCATAGGAATACGGATGCAGCCTTCCTGATGGCTTTGCAGGATCTCTTCCGGGATGCCGGCTGTCTCTTTCCCAAACATGATAAAATCATCCGGCTGATACTGGACGTCCGTGTAACGGCGCGGCGCCTTGGTGGACGCTAAAAACAAGCGGATCCCCGGGTTCTGTCGGATGAAATCATCAAAATCATGGTATGTCCGGATCTCGACGTCGGACCAGTAGTCCAGGCCGGCTCGCCGCACATGTTTTTCATCGATGGAAAAGCCCAACGGTTCGATCAAGTGCAGGGTACTGCCTGTGCAGGCACAGGTCCTTGCGATATTGCCGGTATTCTGCGGGATCTCGGGTTCGTGCAGTACGATATTCATGCCCTCTTATCTCCCAGACAGTTCCTCGGTAAACTCACGCATCAGCGATAGTGCCGTTTTCAATTGCTGCATGCTATATGCATAAGAAATACGGACAAATCCCTCGCCGCTCGCGCCGAAGGCAGAACCCGGAACAACGGCTACATGCTTTTTGTATAACAATTGTTCACAAAATTCTTCCGAAGTCAGGCCAAACTGACTGATGTTCGGAAATACATAAAACGCGCCTTTGGGCTCGAAGCATGGCACGCCCATATCTTTCAAAAGTTTCAGGACCAGACGGCGTCTATGATTATACTCTGTGCGCATCTCCTCCACTTCCTGGTCTGCTCCGGTCAAAGCTTCGATCGCCGCATACTGACTGAGTGTTGGTGCGCACATGATGGCGTATTGATGCAGCTTAACCATCTGGGTGATCAGATCCTCAGGGCCGACCGCATATCCCAGACGCCATCCTGTCATAGAAAAGGTCTTGGAGAATCCATTGATGACCAGCGTCCGCTCCCGCATGCCCGGCAGCGAGCCGATAGAAACATGTCTCTCATCCCCATAGGTCAGTTCCGCATAGATCTCGTCAGAGATGACGAACAGATCCAGATCGATGATGAGCTGCCGCACCTTTTCCAGATCCCGTCGTTCCATGACAGCGCCGGTGGGGTTGTTGGGGAACGGGAAGATCAAGACTTTGGTCCGCTCCGTGACGTGCGACAAGATGTCTTCAGGTGTCAGTTTGAATTCGTTCTTTTCACTTAATGGTACCGGTACTGGGACGCCGCCGGCCATCAAGGTACATGGGGCATAACAGACGAAGCACGGTTCAGGGATCAAGACCTCATCCCCTGGCTCCAGTATGGCACGCAGCCCGACGTCGATGGCCTCGCTGCCGCCAACAGTGACCAGGATCTCATGCTGCGGATCATATTCCAGGTTGTATTTACGCTTTACATAGATACCGATCTCCTCACGAAGGCGCTTCAAACCGGCATTGGCCGTATAGATGGTCCGCCCCTGCTCGATCGAATAGATACCGGCCTCCCGGATCTTCCAGGGCGTGTCAAAATCAGGCTCACCCACACCCAGAGAGATGACGTGATCCATCTCGCTGGCAATGTCAAAAAAACGACGAATGCCGGAAGGCGCAAGGCCTTCCAGCTTCGAATTGATATATTTTCTCATGCTGATACGATGATCCTCTCATCCTTTTTCTCGTCCGCAAGGACCATTCCGTTCTCCTTATATTTCTTAAGGACAAAGTTGGTGGAAGTGCTCAGGACGTAGTCCAGGACCGCCAGACGGCGGGCCACGAACAGCGCCACCTCTTTCATCGTCTTACCTTCGACGATGACCATCAGATCGAACGCACCGCTCATCAGATATACAGAGGACACTTCGTCAAAACGATAGATGCGCTCTGCCACGGCATCAAAACCTTGATCACGCTGGGGCGTCACCCGAACTTCGATCAACGCAAGGACGTGCTCATCATTGGTGCGGTCCCAGTCGATCATAGTGTGGTAGCCATAGATGATCTTTTCGCGCTCCATATCGGTGATCTCGCGGCTGATCTCCTCTTCTGGAGTATCCAGGATCGTAGCAAGATCTGTAACGGTGATGCGCGCATTTTTATCCATGACGCGCAGGATCTCTTCTCTCATATCAAACTCTCTCCTTATCCTTCAGGCTCGTCGGGTACTGCATCCGGATCGGTCTCCGGTTCGGATTCCGGCTCGGTCTCCTCTGACTCTTCTTCTGATTCTTCCTCGGACTCTTCCTCTGAAGATTCTGCTTTCTTCTTCTTCTTTTTGGAGCTTTCTTCCTTTTTCTTCTTGGTGCCGCGAGTGATCTTATCCGGAGAAGCATTATATTCACTGTGGCTGAAATACTCGGAAGTCGTCACTCCATTTTCCGTCACGATCTTATATACATCGTACGTAGAACCTTCATGACCGCGGGATGTGATCTCTTCCTCACCCTCGTACATACTGTCGTCATCTGTGTAGATCGGCTTCGGTTTCTCGATGGTCCCGGTCTTCTCGTTTTCAAAGCTGATGGTGCGGGACGGATCCCTGGTCTCATGGCCATAGACCTTCGCCCACAGCTCTCCGCCACCGGCTCCCATTACGAGGAATATCGGATATTCCGTGGAATTCTTGAACCGGAAATTGATGCCGCCGACGTAGATGGCCGCATCCAGGCCGTTCGGTACATAACCCGGATCATAGGCATGCTCCCAACGTTCCGTGACCTCCAGTTCTGCCCGGATGACAGCGTTGTACAACGTCGTCGACACCTGGCACAGACCCCCGCCAATGCCCGGAACATACTCGCCATTGACGATGGTGCTGGCATCCATATAACCGGAGGCATAATCGACCGGAGAGACAGTTTCGTTGAAATTGAACTCTTCGCCCGGCATGAGCATGGTGCCGGTGACTCTGCCGCTTCCCACTTCCAGGTTGGTATTACGGCCTTCGTTGTACAGATCATAATACGTACTGAAGGAACCCAGCACGTCGCTGATCTCTTTCAACTGCTTCTCCGTCTTTTCCGGCTGTACTTTCTTGACGGAGAGCTTCAGCTCGATATCTCCGCCTTCCTGCAGTTTTTCCTGCAGGTTCTTTTTGGTCTTTTTCTTGTTCAGCTTATAACCGACGACTTCTTTGGTGATGTTGAAATTGCCATCGGAATAATCGATCTCCGCATCTTTGGGCTTTACGTAGATCTCCTCCGCGATAGCACCTAAGATATCGTCGATGGTCGAAGCATCATAATCGTCGGAAAGGAGAAGATCGACCGGTTCGGCTTTAAGCGCTGTGATCTCATTATACCGTTCGCGGACGGAACCCTCACGGCAGACCGCGTACGCCGCCGCGGCGATATCCCCAGTATCCGCGGAATAACCCAGATCCGCATAAGTGTATTCCCACGTCTTGCCCTTATAGGTCAGCACGATCTTCTTGCTGAGGACCGTTTCGTCATAATACGCATCGAGTGCCTCTTTGGCCTCTTCTTCCGTCATGCCGCTCAGATCGATGCCCATGGCGGTAACGCCTTCGTAGATGGTGTCCTGATCGACAGTCTCCGCCCATTGCTTATAGACGCTCTGCATGGCGGCAGCTTCCTTCTGATACTGGGCCTCTCGCTCCGTCTGCTCGCGTTCAGCCTCCTGCTTGTTTTTCATGTTCTGCCAAGCATTGTATCCGGCGAGACCGGCTACGGCCAACACGCAAAGGACGAGCAATGTGACCAAGATCTTTAAACTGGTATGTTTTTTCTGTTTTTTATTTTTTGTCTTGCTCATTTCTAAACCTCGCTTGAAGAAACTATATCGAGTCTATTATACACCATCTTCGTAGAAAATAAAAGAATTTATTGTAACTCACGCAAAAAACGCGATGGATATCTGCCTGATTTCTTGGATCGGATATGCAGGAGGCTTACAAAACGGCGGGCGCGGGTCAAAGCCACATAGAAGATCCGTCGCTCTTCTTCGATATCATGCAGTGATTTTTCAAACGGAAGAGTCCCCTCATTCAGATCCGGGATCCAGACCGCATCGAATTCCAGCCCTTTAGCACCATGCATCGTCATCAGATGCACAGCATCCGCATACCGTGCCGGTGTACGGGATACGTACGCTGCAATATCCTGATAACATCCTGCCTCTTTCAGGATCATACGATAAGCGTCTTTAACGATCGACCAGGGCATCCATTCCTGCTCCTGCAGATCTCTTCGATACGAACGATATCCCATGCGATACCAGATATATTGGATCGCTCGTGCCGGAGCCATGCAGCTGATCCGTCCCAGATGAAAAGCCAGTTCTTCCAGTCCAAGACGCAGTCCCGGATCCCGGGGGTGAGATCTCAGCACTTCTTCGATAGCCGGTCGTTCATTTTGAGGAACTCGATAGACCTCCTTGATCCCCCTGTGCGGACGGTTCCAGATACGATACAAAGCATCCGCATGCTCCGGATGGATACTCAATTCCAGATAGGCTCGCAAGTCCTCTTCCATATCCGACTGCAGGGGCTCCTCTGCTTCCGCCACATACGGGATCCGCGCTGTGCGGAATTCTTGTTCAATGATGCCGAATTGGCGCCGTGTGCGGCACAAAACAGCTATTTCGTCATAAGGGATCAAACGATGCCACGATCGGATCTCGCTGCATAGGAATCCTGCCTGTCTGCGCGCATTTGGGAAGCTTTCGTTTCGGATCTCTGCATGTCCTGGAAATGCTGCTGTCAGATCTTTTTGAAAGCGCTTGACATTATGTGAGATCAGATGGCGTGATGCTTCCACGATACATGGCCTGCTGCGAAAATTCACCGAAAGATCGACCCGTGTCGTATCCGGGAAATCCTCGGCAAATCGCAGCATATATTCGGGTGAAGATCCCCGGAAGCCATAGATGCTTTGATCATCATCACCTACCATCATCAGATTGCGGCTTTCTTGGCAGATCGTTCGAACGATCTCATATTGGATCCGGTTGCAGTCCTGCGCTTCGTCCACAAGAATATAGCGAAAACGCGCCTGCACCTGGGCACAAAAAGAAGGTTCTGATGTAAGCTTCTCTAACATCAGTATCAAAAGGTCATCAAAATCAAGGCGATGACGCAGGCGTTTCGTCTCCTCATAATATTGTAAGGTGCGGCTGTACAATCCGACGTCTTCCTGCGCACACTTCCATGCACCTATATTCCGGTAGGCACTGATGCCATGCAGTATCCTTTCACCTATGAACGCTGCTTCCGTGTTCGAAAAGCCCTCTTCTTCCACCAGAAAAGCGCGGATCCACTCCACAGCCTCTTCTTCTGTTATGATGCTGCCCTTCATGTGTTCCTGACGCAGCAGGCCTAAAAAAGCCGCGTGAAATGTCGCGATCAGGATCTGTGGTTTCTCATCTTCCATCAACGCAAAAAAGCGCTGTCGCATTTCTTCCGCCGCAGCGCGTGTCAAAGTGATCACAAGGATCTTTTCCGGATCGATCTTATGATCGCGGATCATGGTGATCAGGCGATGGGTCAGCACCGTCGTTTTCCCAGATCCCGGGCCTGCAGTGACCAGCAAAGGTCCTGCTGCATGACGGATCACTTTCAACTGTGCATCCGTAAATATCGTCTGTGACAAGTCCCCTCCTGTATAACAGAGATAAAGCTGCCGTACACACATCGTGTACGGCAGCTAATGTCGTTTAGCATCCCAGAGCTAAACTAAGGAATAGATTGTGTCTGATGACTTGGTTCAGATCACTGATTACGCGTTAACGTACTCAATCTGATAGTACTTGTCAAGCAGCTCGACGTACTCCTGCAGACGCAGTCCATCGAAACCGGAGACGTACTCATCCCAGTCAGCATCCAGATCCTTCTGACCCAGAGCGAAGTAGCTCAGCCACTCACGCTGATAGTCACGGATCGGAGTCTCAAGCTCGGAACGAAGGTTGGAATCTTCCTCGTTCATAACCAGAGTCGGAACGCGCTGATCGGTCGCATCGAACGGAGCGAAGTACTCGAAGGTATCAACATACAGACGAGCTTCGGAATCCCAGTAAGCTTCCGGATCATCCCAATCGGTCTGCTGTCCAAGACGGATACGGCCAGACTTGTTGGAAATAGCAACGTTATCGCAGTTCTCATTGGTGTCGGCCATAGCATGGTCGGAACCCATTTCGATCTTGTACAGAGCCGGCTCACGGTTGATACCCAGAGCGCCTTCATCAGGCTCGCTTACGCTGTGCTCATAGGAACCAGCATAGGCACGGATGGAAGCTTCGTCAGACAGCTGATAGTCAGCCCAACGGAACATGACTTCCGGAGCGGAGCAGGCAGAGGTGATAACCAGGTTACCGCCGATACCTTCGGTGTCAGACAGGGTGTTGCGTACGCCGTGCGGGCCTTCTACGTTGGACAGAGCCTTGTAGTTGCGCTCACGCCACAGACCGTTGGAATCTTCGATCTGCATCTGGCCAACTGCCGGCCACCACAGAGCAGCGATCGCCAGACCGATGGTCGGGTCTTCCTGCATACCGATAGCAGACAGTTCATCACCGGTGATGGACATGAATTCGTTATCGATCAGGCCTTCAGCAACCCAGTCACGAATGAGGGCAACGCCTTCTTTGTATTCGTCGGTGGTAGCTTCATAGGTGACATGACCGTCGCGGATCGCGGTTTCCATGTTGTAGTCATCATAGTGATAAGACTCAAGGATCCAGTTAGCGGTGTAACCGTTCCAAGTGCCGTTGTTGTAACCAGTACCGATCATCGGGATCTCATCGGAAGCATCGCCGTTACCGTTGCAGTCGTTGTCACGGAAAGCAACCAGAACGTCATGCAGTGCATCGATGGTCTCAGGAGTCTCAAGTTTCAGATCCTGCATCCAGACGTCGTTGATCCAAGAACGGCCGGCATGGAAGCAGTGATAGCACTCGTTAACGCCGGCGATGCAATAGATGTTGCCATCGGGAGTGGTGATAGCCTTCGGCAGGTAGGTCGTAGCAGCATAAGCTTCGTTGACATACTTGCCATACTGATCGAAGTACGGAGCCAGGTCGACGAAAGCGCCCTGAGCACCATACTTAACCTGCAGAGTGGTGTTGATCGCGGAATACTGGAAAGCTTCCGGATACTGACCGGAGGCCAGGATCAGGTTCGTTTTCTCAGCAATGGAATCTTCCGGAGTCATTTCGTAGTTGATATGGATGTTGGTAACATCTTCCAGCCACAGAACGAATTCATTGGTAGGCATATCAAGAACGTTGGAAACCTGACGGCAGTTAACAGTGAAGTCCATCTTGTCGGAGACGATCGGAACTTCACCGTTCGCGCTCATCTGAACGCCGCCTTCTTCTGCGGGAGCTTCTTCAGCAGGAGCTTCTTCAGCAGGAGCTTCCTCCTCTTTGGTTTCTTCTTTGGTCTCTTCCTTTGCGGGCTCATCCTTAGGCTCATCAGCCTTCTTGGAGCAGGCGGAGAACAGAGAAACGACCATGAGAGAAGCTAACAAAAGAGCTAATAAACGTTTCATTTACTTTTTTCCTTTCTGCAAGAATGAAAGATTGAAACAAATTTATGTGATATGCAGAAAAACCGCTGGGATTACAGTCCCTGCATACGACATACGTAAAACTTTAACCCTTGATGGAACCGATCATGACACCCTTGACGAAATGCTTCTGGACGAAGGGGTATACGATCATCATGGGGACGGTCGCGACGACGACCGTGGAGTACTTCAGCAGGTCCTTAAGACCCTGTTTGCGGAGCAGAACGTCCGCACTGAGCATCTGGGTAGGATCGACGGTGTTATTGATGATGATCTCACGCAGGATCAGCTGGAATGTGAACTTCTCCTTGGAGGTCAGATACATCATGGCCGCGAAGTAACCATTCCAGTGGCCGACCGCGTAGTACAGGGTCAGAACGGCCAGGATGGATTTGGACAGCGGCAGTACGAACTGCAGGAAATAACGGAAGTCTGTACAACCGTCCAACTGCGCGGATTCGTACATATCATAAGGGATGCTCTGGATGTTGGTACGGGCAATGATCATGTTGTAAACAGAGACCGCACCAGGCAGGAACAATGCTGTGAATGTATCCAGCAGACCCAGTCTTTGTACGACCAAGTACAGAGGGATCATACCGCCGGAGAACAGCATGGTGAATGTCCACAGCCAGGTAAGCACTGTTTTGCCCCACAGGCCGCGGATGGACAGCGGATAAGCGACCAGGAACGTCAGCACCATATTGGTGAGCGTACCGATGACGGTGACTTTGACACTGTTCCAGAAACTCTTGAACAGCAGCGGATGCTTCAACGCGGCTTTATAGCCTTCCAGGTTGAAACCGACGGGCCACAGCCATACCTTATTCGCTTTAACAGCAACAGCGTTGGAGAAAGAGGCAGATACGACGAAGATCATCGGATACAAGACGATGAGCATCGCGACCGTCAGGATCGTATAGTTGATGATCGTAAACGTGCGGTCGCCCTTACTCAGCTTGATCTTATTACTATTTTTTGCCATTGCGACCCCTCCTTACCACAGCGACGTCTCGCCGACACGGCGGGCGATCCAGTTGACCAACGTGATGATGATGATGTTGGCGACGGAGTTGAACAAGTTGACAGCCGTAGCGAGACTGTACTGTGCTTGCTGCAGACCCATGCGGTAGATGTAGGTACTGAAAACGTCGGACGTGGAGATGTTCTGCGTATTCTGCAGCAGGTAGACCTTCTCGTAACCAACGCTCATGACAGAACCGCAGTTCAGGATCAGCGTGATGATGATGGTCGGCATGATGCCGGGGATATCTACGTGGAAGATCTGCTGCAGGCGGGAGGCGCCATCGATCTCGGCCGCTTCATGCAGTGACGGATCGACGCCCGCCAAGGCTGCTATGTACAAGACTGAACTGAAACCTGTGCCTTGCCATATGCCGGACCAGACGTACAGATGCTTGAACGCTTTAGGCTCGCTCAGGAAAGGATAACGCTCGCCGCCGAACTTGACGATGAAATTGTTGACAAGACCGGTCTTCTGCGAGAAGAGCATCGTAATAATGGAGACCAGGATGACCGTAGAAATGAAATACGGAGAGTAGGTGACCATCTGCACGACTTTACGGTACCGCATGTTACGGCATTCATTCAACGCAAGTGCAAGAATGATGGGGAACGGGAAACCGGCAAGCAAATGATAGATGCTGATGCCCAGTGTGTTCTTCAGCAGACGGCCGAAATCACGGGTGCCGAAGAAATTCCTGAAGTAATAATACCATGGCTCTGCCCAGGGACTGCCCAGGATACCATTGACGGCACGGTAGTTTTTAAAAGCGATCAAGATACCGAACATCGGCCAATAGGAAAACAAGATCAGAACGATGAACGGAGGCAGCAGCATGAGGTAGCATTGCCAGTGCAGCTTGATCTGTTTCCAGGCTGTACCGCCGCGGACATAGGCTTCCTCGCTGTTGTACCGCTTTTTGAGTGACTTACTCATTCCTTCACTCTCTCTTTCTTTTGAGATGCGACATGTCAGCCAATAAAAGGTTCAGCTAATACGTCTCCACACATACATACAAACTTATTGTAATCATATTTGATATAGCTACGTAACGCAAGATTTATATTTTATGATATATGATTCATTTGTTATGATTCTGTTATTTTGTGACAAAAAACACTAAAAGCGTAACGTTTTGTTTTGTCGCTTTCTTCTATAGATCAAACGCTTTTCGAGTGCCGTTTTCAGCAACATAGGCAGAAAAACAGCGGGATCTCACAAAACTACTGCTTCATGGTATCGCCAGGATTGATTCCATAATATCTTTTGAAATTCCGGCGGAACGTTCCTACATTTTCATATCCGCATTCTCTTGCCGCACGGCTGACCGTCATGCCCCGCTGCCGCAGGAGTTCATGGCCGATCTGCATCCGCATCTGCTCTACATACAACTGAAATCCGATCCCGATCTCCTCCTTGAACTTCTGAGAAAAATACGTCGGTGTCAGATCGAAGTGCTCAGCTGCCGTCTTCAGATCCAGTTTGGAATTGACGATTTCCCGGTCAACATAGTCATGGACACGCTGTTCGAAAGAATCGAACCGGGTCATACGGTTTTTCCTGTGGCTGCGGCAGATCTCCTCCAGATTGCGCAGGACAAAATTCTGCCAGTCCGGTCCGATGACTGCTTGCGTCAGGAGTCGGACCATCCTGTCTTTTTCGGTATGACCTATAGAGCCGCCCAGCAATAAGAGGGAACTCATAGATACCCCAAGAAAAACATGATCCAGGACTTTGGATCTATGATTCTTGAAAAGCGTCATGATCTGCAGGAACAAGAGCCTGGCCGACTCATATCGTCCTTCTCCCACCGCCTGGATCATGACGCTGGCCCAGTCCATGCTGCTCTCCTGTTCCTCCGGATCCGGCTGCTCTTCCCCCAGTTCCAGAACGATCACATCCCCCGCATGGACCGTCTGATGCTCATACCGATCGACCGCCGCATGGATCACATCCTCCATGCTATGTCCCGGCACCAGAAAATTCGTATACAGGATCCTAAAAGTGTAATCCTCTCCAAGGATCTGCTCGACCCAAGGTTTCAGATCATTCTCCAGATAGGGAACATCCACTGTTGCGGATTCCGGAAACGCTGCAAGGACAGCGCCGCTGATCAACGGATGGCAATCTACGCCCTCCGGAAGCTTCCTACGCAAGCCGTCTGCCAAGTGTTCCTTCTGCGACGACCATGCTTCAAAAGAAGCAAGGTCATGGGCCGGCACGACGCTTTCATAAAAGATCAAAATCAATTGGTACGCATTCATAAGGCAGGATCCTCCTGTTCCAACGCGACCGGGATCTCTTCCGCGGTACGGGTACGATACAGCACCAGCCCACGCACCGGGATCCCAGTGATGCGCTCCAGGGCATAGGCATAGAGCCTGAGCTGCCGGCTGTACATTTCCACACGGGACGCATCCCAGAAACGGTCGGATTTGTAATCGGCGATCACCCAGCCGTCTTTTTCCCGGAAACAAACGTCGATGATGCCCTGTACCATGATCTCCGCGGTCTGCGGCACTTCCGGGTGCTCCTCCATCCATTCCGGGATCCAGGTCCGGATCTGCCCCACCGGGATCCGCACGATGAACGGCTGTTCCCGCAGCAGCTGCACAGATGCCCGCATCCGACCGATCAAGGCGCTGCTGCCAAAGGCCTGCAGTTCCCGCACGGGCACCATGTCCCGCTCCTCATGTGTCAGGCGGGCCGTACCCTCCAGATCATCCAGCTGTGCTTCGACTTCATCCATTCTCTCAAAATCCAGCAAAGAAAGCACTTTATGGATCGCAGTACCCTGCCGGCTGCCAGAGGTACGCTCCTCTTCTTCTGTCACTTCTTCCGGTGCTTCATACAGCAGTGCTTTTTCAGAAAACTGCTCTTCCTCCCCGGTCTTCTTCAATTGAGAGACAGAAAGGCGCGATGGCAGCGTTTCTTTCCATGCGAAGGGATATCGATAGGACATCCTCCGGTCCAGCAGCTGATACAGTTTTTCATCATATACCGGAGCTGTAAGATCCGTAATAAGAGGATGCTCTTCTGTTTCTGACGATTCGACTGATTGCGGATCGACCTCAGAAACGACCCAGTTCGGCGCACAGGAGACGATCGGATCCAGCCAATCCATATAATTGGAGGCAGAGCGGATGCGGTGCGGTTCCAGTCTTCCCTTATGGATCGGTGCATCATCGTCATCTTTTGCTTTCACGGATCCACTGAGGATCAGCTTTTCTTTGGCTCGGGTCATGGCGACGTACAGCACACGCATTTCCTCCGCAGTCATCTCCTGCTTCTTGCGGGCGATGATCGCACGGTGCGGCAGCGTTTCATACCGGAACGCCGCGTCGGCGGAGATCGCCTCAGCACCGATAAACAATTCAGGATGCAGCAGCATGCGGCCGCTGAGGTCCGTACGATTCCACTTGTGCCCGAGGCCGCCGACAAAGACCACCGGGAATTCCAGTCCCTTACTCTTATGGATGCTCATGATATGGACCACATCGTCCTCATCACCATTGGTGCCGGCCTGGATCTCGTCGCGTTCTTCCTCTTCCATACGGGCCAAGTAACGCATAAAGTGGAACAAGCCCTTGTAACTGCCCTTCTCATAGGCCAGCGCGCGGTCCAGCAGCAGATCCAGATTGGCACAGCGCAGGCTGCCATCCTCCGAAGAAGCAACGTACAGATAATATCCTGTCTCCTGCAGGATCTGCCATATCAGTTCATGCATCGGCAGATACCTGGCCTTATCCTGCCACTGTGCGATCGATGCAAGGAAAGATGCCACCCGCGACCGGATCTCCTCGTTGCGTCCGCTCTCCCGATATACTTTCAAAGCCTCGTACATGGATATGTCCCGACCCGTTTCCCGGCGGATCCACGCCAGTTCCTGTCCTGAAAAATGATAGATCGGAGAATACAATGCTCCTGTCAGCGCAATATCCTGCTGTGGGTTATCGATGATCTTCAGCAGATTGACCACGCACTGGATCTCCCGGGTCTGGTAGAAACCTGCCGTGATCTCACTGAAAGCAGGGACCCGAAGTCGCTTCAGTTCCTGCAGCAGCAATGGTGCCATGGTCTTGGGTGTACGGAACAGGACCGCGATGTCACGGCAGGACAACGGCCGATACTTGCCATCTTCAAAGACCGACAGCCCACTCAGGAGCAGCGTCTTGATCCTCTGCGCGATGACCCTGACTTCCGTTTCTTCCGCTTCCCGCACGCGCATGTCGTCGCCCTGCAGGACACGGATCAATTCAGGCCTGCCTGCCAGCGTACGTACCCCCTCTTCGGGCGTCTCAAAAGCTGCACCGGGCTCCAATGCCTCGTCATCGTTATACTCGATCTCGCCATCCGGCTGATACATCAACGCACGGAACACCGTATTGACCGCCTGCAGGATCTCAGGGCGGCTGCGGTAATTCCGATGCAGATAGATCAGATCCGCACCGTCCTGACACGGATATTGCTCCTGCTTCTCCAAAAACAGTTCCGGTCTTGCTTCGCGGAATTTGTATATGCTCTGTTTGACGTCGCCGACCATGAAGATATTGATCGGATCCCCGCTGGCATTCGTACGTGCGATCGCGTTCAGGATCGCCTCCTGTACGTCATTGCTGTCCTGGTACTCGTCGACACAGATGTACCGGAACAGATCCCGGATCTCTCCCGCTTCCCGCGTAGGATGACCGGCATCATCCAAAAGGATCTCCAGCGCGTACCGTTCCAGATCCGCAAAATCCACAAGACTTTTTTCTTGTTTCGCGGCGCGATACGCCTGACGATACCGCTCTACGACCGTCTTAAGGCCACGCAAAGCAGGCAGGATCTCCGTACGCATGGCATCCACGTCTTCCTGACGGACCCAGGTACTCAATGCGACCAGACTATTGCCGGCTTCCCGAGCCTTTCCTACCAGATCTTGTACCCGCTTTTTCTCGATCGGATCCTCTTTCCAAGGCTTGTAATCCACCGTACCGATCACAACGTCCGCTTTTTCAAAGTGCGTCATAGCATGGTCTTCAAGGCACTGCAGGATCTGACCGATCGTAAGGAATACTGGGTGCTCTTCCGCGCAGCCTGCATCCACATATGCTTCCAGGATCCGTCGATACAAGCGGATCGCCGTCTTCTTCTGTCTCTGGACTTCTTCCAGATATACGGGATACCAAGGCGTATCCACAAGATCATCGCAAGATGTGATATCGTATAACCGTACTGCCTGCGCGATCCAGCCCTCAGGATCAACAAGGCTGTTCATGAAAAGCGATACTTTATCGACCAGATCTGCAAGGGAACTGTCCTGACGGCTGCCGGAGTACCGATCCACAAGTTCAGAAAACTCCTGGGCAAACGCACACTCCGGATCCGCCGCGGTATCCGCGTAGCAGGACTCCAGGACTTCTTCCAGCACGTCGCTGCGGATCAACTGCGCCTCGGTTTCATCTGCAATGCGAAAACCCGGATCCAATCCTTCGATCCGGGTGATATGATCATGAATGATCTGCTGGCAGAACGCATGGATCGTCATGATCCTCGCGCCTTTGAGCTTACGCAGCTGCAGCAGCAGACGGGCAGACGCTTCCTGCGATCCGGCCTCTTCCATGGCCTGATGGAGACGCTGGTAAAGCTTGTCACGCATCTGCGCGGCAGCCGCGTTGGTGAATGTGACGACCAGCAATTCTTCTATGTCGACGGGATCCTCCTGATCTATGATCATCCGGACCAAACGTTCGATCATGACCGCGGTCTTACCGGAACCGGCGGCCGCGCTGACCAGAAGATTGCCTTCCCGATGACGGATGACGGCCTGCTGGTCATCGTTCCACTGCATGGGCATTCGTTACTGCTCCTTTGCTTTCAACTGTGTCAGTACCTTGAGGAAAGAGTCGATATCGGTGAAATCCCGATAGACAGACGCAAACCGGACGTAGGCTACCTGGTCCAGCACCTGCAGGCGCTGCAGGACAAGCTCTCCGATCTCCGTCGTACGAATCTCTTTGTCATAAGAACTGCGTGCCAGGTTCTCGATATCATCGGCGATCTGCTCGATATCCGCAGAGGTCACCGGGCGCTTGTGGCAAGCCCGCATGATGTTGCGGATGAGTTTGTCGCGATCGAAGACTTCCCGGGCATTGTCCCTTTTGATGACCATCAAAGGTACGGTCTCGATCCTTTCATAGGTCGTGAACCGCCGTTCGCACTTCTCACAGACACGCCGTCTGCGGATCTCGGCGCGGTCCTCCGACGGCCGGGAATCGATCACTTTGGTATCTTCATTTCCACAATAGGGGCAACGCATGATCAGCCCTCCTTTTCGACTTCAATATCTTCCAGCCAGGCGTCCTGATCCAGGGCTGCCTGCACTGCCAGCTCGTCACAACGGTTATTACCCGCGTTCTCCGCATGCCCTTTGACCCAGATGAAGGTGACCTCATGCGGCTCCATCGCTGCCAGCAACCGTTTCCATAAATCCACGTTCTTTGCTTTTTCCTTGCGTTTCTTATCCCTGTACCAATCGTTGGCCCGCCATTTGTCGACCCATTTTTCTTCAAAGGCTTTGACCAGGTACTGCGAATCCGAATACAGCCGGACCCGGCATGGTGCCTTCAAGGCTTCCAGTCCGGTGATCGCGGCCAGCACCTCCATACGATTGTTCGTCGTATTGCGGTAGCCGGCGGACATCTCTTTCCGGTATTCCTTCTGCCCTGCCGTATATGAGAGGATCACTCCATAACCGCCCGGTCCGGGATTGCCCCGGCAGGCGCCGTCTGTATAGATGACCACTTCCTGCAATTATCCGTTCCTCCGGTCTTCGATCTTCTGCTCCTGACCCTGACGGGATACCGCCATGATCGTTTGAAAGATGGTTCTGAGCGCGCTTCGCAGGGCTTCATCGTCCTGCGGCGCCCGGTCCATCACTTGAGCCAGCACTGTCTCTTCACGGCCTGTCTGCAGCACCGAAAGCCCGCGCTCCGCTTTGTACACACCGATCTGCCCGGTGATCTCCATCCGCCGGATCAGCAGATCCGCCAGCGACTGATCGATCTCATCGATCTCCTGACGCATCGACTCAAGCATATCCATGTCCATGGGCCTCCAGCCAGGCATCGTATACCGCGATCGCCGCACAGGCTTCCGCCACGGGCAGTCCGCGGGGCACGATACACGGGTCATGCCGTCCGCCGAAACAGACGGTCTCCGTTTGCAAACTCTCTAAATGCAGGACTTCCATAGACTGTCCCAGCGTCGGCGTTGGTTTGAATGTTGTCTGGAACACCAACGGCATACCGGTCGTGATCCCGCCCAAAAGTCCACCGTTATGGTTTTCCTCGGTACGGACGGTACCGTCTTTGATGCTCCAATGATCTGCCGCAGCGCTGCCCTTCATGCTTGCAAACGCTTCTCCATCGCCGAAAGAAACACTTTTCACCGCAGGGATGGAGAACAGTAAATGAGCCAGCCGGCTTTCCAGGGAATCAAAGAATGGATCCCCCAAGCCGGGCGTAAGGCCTGTGACCGCCGTTTCCACACAGCCGCCAACAGAGTCACCCGCAGCGCGCGCCTCCTCGATGGCCCCCTGCATAGCCATTCTTGCTTCTGCATCCAGCACCGGGAACGACTGTGTCTGCAGCGAATGCAGCACCTTTGGGTCGCACTGTGCCAGAGTGAAACGCTCTTCCTGTGCCGTGCCGATCTGTATGATATGGCTGCCCGCCTGGTATCGCATGTGGGTGCGCAGCGCCAATTCCGCAGCCGCTCCTGCCAGCACCAGGCCTGCTGTCAACCGACCGGAAAAATGCCCGCCGCCGGATGGATCCGCAAACCCATGGTATTTGACTTGTCCGCTGTAATCTGCCTGCGAAGGACGCAGCCTGTCCGGCATATAGTCTTCCCGCCTTGCGTCCTTATTGGGTATGAAGCAGGTGATGGACGTCCCTGTCGTATATCCATTATAGACCCCGCTGAGGATCTGTGCAACATCTTCTTCATTCCGGGCGGAAACAAGGGCGCCGCCGGGACGCCTGCGCCTCAACTGTGTCTGGATATATGCCTCATCCCAGCGGATGCCGGGCTCCATCCCATCGATGACGACGCCTACGCCTGGTCCGTGGGATTCACCGAAAATATGGATCCTGTACTGTTGGCCCCATCTGTCACTCATCGTACTGACCTCCGATCGCTTCCAACGCGTTCCAGAAGTCAGGCCAGGATTTACGGACCGCGTCCGCGCCTTCGATCTCGATGCCGCGGAACGTGCGCAGCGCCAGGATGGCAAGCGTCATGGCGATGCGGTGATCGCCCGCACTGTCCGCGGTGCCACCTTCGTACAGTCCGCCTGCTTCGCCGCGGATCCTGAGGCCGTCATAGGTCTCCTCGATCGCGACGCCCATAGCCCCCAGGCCCTGCATCAAGGCCTTCGGACGGTCTGATTCCTTATATTTGAGACGGCCGACGCCCTGCAGCAGCATATCCCCTTCGCCGAAAGCGCCGATCAACGAAAGCACCGGTGCCAGGTCCGGACAGTTACTGCAGTCCACCTCCGTGTTGATGATCTCATCAGCCGGATAGATGCACAAGGCCCCGTCCCCGGTCCATTCCAGAGGCACCTGCATTTCCTTTAAAAGATCCAGAATGACTCTGTCACCTTGATGCGAATCTGGGTTCAGGCCTTCCAGGAACACACCGTCCCCGTCTCCGGCCGCGGCCCCAGCCGCCATGAAGAAAGCGGCCTGGGAATAATCCCCCTCGACCGTATATTTCCCCGCCTTATATTTCTGTCGTCCGGGGATATGGTACCGTTTCCAGCTTTCCTGCTCGATCCGGATGCCGAAACGCTCCAGCATCTCTAAAGTCAGCCGCACATAGGCATCCGACGTCAGCTGCGATGTGACCTCGATGACCGAGTCCTCCTCCGCCATGGGCAGCGCCATCAACAAGCCGGACAGAAACTGTGAACTGATATCCGCAGGGACTTTATAGTGGCCGCCGGGCCAGCGTCCCTTCAGAGAAATTGGCAGGTTTTCCTCACTCTCCCGTTCATAGGGGATGCCTTTATCATCCATCATGGTGAAATACGGCTGCATAGGACGTTCCGGCAGTCTGCCCATACCGGAGAATACCGCTCGTAAGCCCAATACACCTGCGATGGGGATCAGGAACCGCAGCGTCGTGGCCGATTCACCGCAGAACAAGCGTTCGACACGGCCGCTCAACGACCGACCGCCGATGCCATGGATGAAAAGATCGTCTCCATCCCGTACGATGGCCGCTCCCATACGTTCCATACAAAACGCTGTCGCTTCGATATCTTTGGACCAGGTGATCCCGTAGATCGCGGAATCCCCTTCCGCCAGCGCTGCCGCGATGATCGCGCGGTGCGTCAGGCTTTTGGACGCCGGAACCTTGACCCGTCCGGACACGGTACCGGGCAGCACACAGATCCTGTTTGTCATTTAAGACATCTCCTCTCGGATGGGTTCGAAAAAACAACTGTAGGCGCCGGTATGACAAGCGGCGCCTTCCTGACGCACGATCGCGAGCAGGCAGTCCCTGTCACAATCGGCATATAAAGAAACCAGATGCTGGTAATGGCCCGAGGTCTCCCCCTTGAGCCACAGGCAGTCTCTGCTGCGGCTGTAATAGTGCATCAAGCCTGTCTCCAGTGTTTTATCGTAGGCTTCTTCATTCATGTAGGCCTGCATCAGTACAGTTTTCGTATCATGCGCCTGTGTGATGACAGGGACCAATCCATTATCGAGATGTTTCAATTCAGAAAATGAAAGCACGATTCTTTCCTTCTTGTTTTCGCCCGCAGGCGATGGTTTTAGAAAAGGACATAAGGCCGCATAGGGATGCCGGCCGCCATAAGTTCTTGTTTGATCTCCTCCACGGTGAAATTCCGCGGCAGTTTCGGTGAGTACAGCATCGAACTGATGATACCGGCACTGGCTCCGGTCTTGGTGAATACGTCGGCCAGATGCTCCGGTTTACCAGCGCCGCCCGAAGCGATGATCGGGATGGAGACCGCTTCCGCGATCTTCCCGGTGATCTCCAGATCATATCCTTGATGGGTACCGTCGTTATCGATGGAATTGACGCAGATCTCACCCGCGCCAAGGGCTTCTCCCCGGATCGCCCATTGCACCGCGTCCATTCCTGTAAAGGTCCGCGCACCGTCGATGGCGATCTCGTAACCGCTGGGGATGGCTTCTGTCACCGGCACTTTTTTCACCTGCATGGAAAGGACCATGCACTGACGGCCGAAAGCCTCGGCACCCTGCCGGATGATATCCGGATTGCGCACGGCCATGGAATCGATGGAGATCTTTTCCGCGCCGGCCTTCAGTACCTGATACATATCTTCCAGCGAACGGATCCCACCTCCGACGGTAAAGGGCACGAAGACCTTTTTCGCCACGGCACGCACCATCTCCAGGTCGATCGGCCGTTTTTCCGCACTAGCCATGATATCATAAAAGATGATCTCATCGATCTGCGCGTTGTAGACCGTCTCCGCGATCTCCTCCGCAGGTGCGATATCGATATTGTTCTGGAACTGCGTCGCCTTGGTGACCATGCGGTTCTTCACGTCAAAACAGGCGATCAATCGTTTGGTCAGCATGCGGCGCCTCCTTTCCGCGCTTCGCACAGTGCGGCGAAACGTTCCAGCAGTTTCAGACCAGCCGGACCGCTCTTTTCCATATGGAACTGAGAACCCATGATATTATCTCTGGCGATCAAAGAACAGAAGGGATGGCCGTACTCGGTCACACCCGCGATGTCCGCATCCAGTTCCGGCCTTGCATAATAGGAATTGACGAAGTAGAAATACCCTTCCTCCAGGCCTTCTACCAACGGATGGCTGCCCTGGAAGCGCACTGTATTGTAGCCCATCTGCGGGATGCGCACACCTTCCTCAAAACGTACGACCTGACCCGGGATCCAGCCCAGGCAGTCGCAGTCGCCCTCGGCGCTGTGGGACAGCAGGACCTGCATGCCCACACAGATCCCAAGGAACGGGATCTTCCGCTCAAGGACCGCCTCATCCAGCACCGGAAGCAGCGCGAGTTCTCTCAGGCTCTCCATCGTGGCATCCGCGGAACCCACACCAGGCAGGATGATGCCGTCGGCGCTTAACACCAGTTCCCGATCTGCCGTCAGGCAGGCATCGATCCCCAGATGATCCAGCGCGTTTTTGACGCTGGGACCGTTGCCGGCTTTATAATCGATCACAACTATCATATTTCAAACCTTCCTACGGCCACGCCGATATCGACCCGGCCTTCATACATGGCTTTTCCAATGATGGCGCCGTAGACGCCCGCCTGCTCCAGCGCTTCCAGATCATTCATACCGGAAACGCCGCCGGAAGCGATGACCGTCAGCCCCGTCTCTTGCTGCATCCGCACGGTTTCGGGGATGTTCGGCCCCGTCAGCATGCCGTCGCGGGCAATGTCCGTGTAGACGCAATAGATCAGACCCATCTCACGCATGGAGGCACCCAGTTCGACAGCGGGTACCGATGATACCTTGAGCCATCCTTCCGTGGCCACCATGCCGCCCTTCGCGTCGATCCCCACCACGATGCGCTCCGGCCCATAGGCTTCCAACGCTTCTCGTAAGAAATCGGGATCCCGGACCGCGGCTGTGCCGATGATGACCCGCTGTACACCAAGATCCAGCTTCTCCCGGATCTGCTGCATGCTGCGGATCCCGCCTCCGTTCTGCACGGGGATGTGTACAGATCCGCAGATACGCCGCAGTGCTTCGTTATTGACACCGCGGCCTTCCAACGCTCCGTCCAGGTCTACGGTATGCAGATACCTGGCTCCTTGTTTCTCCAGCCACAATGCCATCCGCGCCGGATCTTCCTCATACACTTTGACCGCATCGAAACGACCCTGGGTCAGGCGCACGCATTGCCCGTTCTTCATGTCTATGGCAGGAAACAGCTTCATTCCAGACTTCCTTTCGAAGAACGCACGCCCTGGATACGCGAATCGACCGTGACAGCCAAATCCATGGCCTGTCCAAACGCTTTGAACATGGCCTCCGCGATGTGATGATTGTTGCTGCCCGCCATCTGTACGAAATGCAGGTTCATACCTGCATGGACCGAGACCGCGTAGAAAAACTCACGGATCATCTCGGTATCCAGCGTACCCAGCCGCGGAACGGTGAAGGTTACGTCCATGTTCAAATAGGGACGGCCGGACAGATCCATCGCGCAGAGCATCAGCGTTTCATCCATAGGCAGAGTCATGGTGCCATAGCGCCGGATGCCTTCCTTCGTGCCGAGGGCTTCTTTGATGGCATCGCCCAGGACGATGCCGATATCTTCCACCGTGTGATGGCTGTCGACCTCCAGGTCGCCCTTGGCTTTGATTTTCAGCTGCATGAATCCATGCTTGGCAAACAGGGTCAGCATATGATCCAGAAAACCGATACCGGTATCGATCTCGGAAGGCTCCTGGCAATCCAGCGTCAGCGAAAGGTGGATGTCTGTCTCCGCTGTTACACGGTTGATGGTCGATGTTCTCATGCTAGTATGATCTCCTTGATCGCCTGTAGGAACAGGTCGTTGGAATCCTTGTCAGATATGGATACTCGAATGTAGGATGCCATGGCACCGCCGTATGCCCGCACGAGCAGGCCTTTTTCCAACAGCTTCGCACCGAGGCTTTCCACGTCGGATCGGAGGAACAGGAAATTGGACTGGGAGGGGAACAGGTGGAACCCCTGGACACCTTCCAGCACCGCAAGCGCTTCTTGCACGCGTTCACGCTCCCGGATGATCCAGCCGATCCGTTCTTTGTATTCCGGGCGGCCCAGGACCAGCGCCGCCGCCTTCTGTGTGAAGGTATTCAAATTGTACGGCGCGCGTACAGTATCGATGGCCTTGATCATGTCCGGATGCGCCAATGCATATCCAACACGCAGGCCAGCCAGTCCAAAAGCCTTGGAAAAGGTCCGAAGACTGATCAGGTCCGGCCACTCACAGATCAGGTCCAAAGTATCGGAAGAAGCAAATTCACCGTATGCCTCATCCAGCACCACCACGCAATGTGCCGCTTCCAGGATGCGGATCAGATCCTTCTTTTCGATGCCGCAGCCCGTGGGGTTGTTGGGACTGCAGATGAACAACAGCTTCGGCTTCTCCTTGTTGACCATCTCGATGATGTCGTCCGCCGAAAACCGGAAGTCCGCTTCCGCAAGCAGCGGGACAGACACCGCCCGGCCATGGTTGATCTCCGCCGAAGTCTGGTACATGGAGAACG
Source organism: Clostridiales bacterium (assembly GCA_024689505.1). GTDB lineage: Bacteria > Bacillota > Clostridia > Lachnospirales > Bianqueaceae > RUG159. Next base: position 10,773 of record JAILDJ010000082.1, on the reverse strand, counting down.
AAGGCGACTGGACCACGATGCACTCGCCCGGCTCCAGGAACGCTTTGCACAGCAGATCGATCAACTGGTCAGATCCGACCCCGACCGTGATCCAGTCCATACCAAAACCATAATACGCAGAGATCGCTTCTCTCAGGACCGTGTTGTCGGTATCCGGATATATGTTGAAGTCTTCTTCGTTCAGGAGCCAGTCTGCCAGTTCCTGTCTCACCGCCTGCGGCAGTGCGAAGGGACTTTCGTTGGCATCCATTTTGCGGCCGCGGATCGGCTGTACCTGGTAATTCTCCCAGTTCAGAAGATCCTGCCGCAGGAAGTCTCGCGCACTCACAGCCCCTGTCCTTTCAGCCGCAGGCGGATCGCATTGGCATGCGCGTACAGTTTCTCCTCTTCTGCGAAAGTGATGACATCCTCACCCAGTTCCTTCAATCCGCCTTCACTGATATACAGCAGGCTGGATCGTTTGATGAAATCATCCACACCGAGCGGTGAGAAGAACCGGGCAGAACCGCCGGTCGGCAATACGTGGTTCGGACCGGCCATATAATCTCCCAGAGGCTCCGGACTGTTCGGGCCGACGAAGATGGCCCCGGCATTTTTGATCAACGGGACATAATTAAAGGGATCCCGGGTGACGATCTCCATGTGTTCCGGCGCGTAAGCGTTTGCCATATCCACGCCCTCTTTCAGGTCTCGGACCAGGAGGATCATACCGCGGTTGGCCAGCGACGCTTCAATGACTGCCCGTCGCGGTGCCTGGGCTGTCTGTTCATCCAGCGCCAAAGCTACGTCATTGGCCAGTTGCTCACTATCCGTGATCAGGATAGAGCCCGCCATTTCATCATGCTCTGCCTGGGACAGCATGTCCGCTGCCATGAGCACCGGATCCGCGGAATCATCCGCCAGGATCAGGATCTCGGAAGGTCCGGCAATGGAATCCACCGAAACTTGGCCATAGACCAGTTTCTTGGCCGTTGCTACGAAGATATTGCCCGGTCCCACGATCTTATCGACCCGGGGCACCTGCTCCGTTCCATAGGCCAGCGCAGCGATCGCCTGAGCGCCGCCCACTTTGTATACGCTCTTGACACCGCAGACCACTGCCGCAGCCAGGACCCGTGGATCTACCTTGCCATCGCGCTGGGGCGGTGTGATCATGATGATCTCTCCTACACCGGCCACTTTCGCGGGCATGATGTTCATCAATACCGAAGACGGATACAGAGCTTTCCCACCAGGCACATAAACACCGACGCGGCTTAAGGGGATGATCAAGGTGCCCAGCATGGTGCCATTGGCTTCATTGATGATCTGAGACTGTCGTTTCTGACTCTTGTGGAAGCGCTCGATGCGGTCCGCGGCTTTTCTCAAGATCTCCACAAAACCAGGTCCGACAGCTGTGATCGCTTCCGCAAACTCTTCCTCGGGGACACGGAACTGCTCCACGTGGACGTGATCGAACTTGTCGGTATAATACGTGAGGGCTTCGTCGCCCTTCGCCTTGACGTTCTCGATGATCTCCTTCACGACCGCATCAAAATCCTCGGTCTTCAGTTCCGTCCGTTTGAGGATCTCCGGATCCCCTGAATATCTTGTGATCTTCATAATGATTTCTCCAATTGACTTCCAATGACACGAATGAGCCGGCTGATCTCTTCATGCCGGATCTTCATGCTGGCTTTATTGACGACCAGGCGGGCCGATACCGGAAACACTTCATCCAGCACCACCAGGCCGTTTTCTCTTAACGTACTTCCGGTCTCCACGATATCGACGATCACATCGGCCAGTCCCACGATCGGCGCCAGTTCGATCGAGCCGCTGAGTTTCAATATTTCGGGCATCTGATGCTGCTTCAGAAAGTATTGTCTTGCGATCTCCGGATATTTGGTCGCGACTTTGAAATCCGCTCCGGATTTCAGCAGCGCCGCCCCTTCCGGGAAACCGGCGACACACATCCGACAGTTCCCGAATTTCAGATCCAGGACTTCGAACAGATCCATCTGCTTTTCCAACAGAACGTCCTTCCCTACGACACCCAGATCCGCGGCACCGTACTCCACATAAGTGGGCACGTCATCCGCCTTGGCCAGGAAGAAGCGGACTTTGGCGTCCGGATCCTCGAAGACCAATTTCCGGGTATCCGTGTACATCTCATCGCAGCGGATCCCGCTTTTTTCCAACAGAGACAAGGTCTTCTTTGCCAGTCTGCCTTTGGTAAGGGCGATCGTTAACGCGCTCATACTGTTTCCTGCCCTTCTTCCGTGATGATCAGCACCCGGCTGTCACAATGTTTTTCCGCATAGACGCGGGCTTCATCCGCGGACAGCCCCGGTACACAGACCACAGCTTTTCCTTCTGCTCGCATCGTTTCCGCCCTTCGGATCAAAAGTTCCGGATCCGGACCCGTCAGCAAGGTACAAACGAATGGTTCCGGCAAGAGGTCCTGGTGCTTCAAAGCTTCCAGCAGGCAGTCCTGATAGATGGCGGAACCGACCGCGCCCCATTCAGCCCCCATCTGCCGCAGCAGCGCATCATAACGGCCGCCGTCCAGCACGGGCTCCGCAGCGCCGAGCGCATATCCCTTGAAAATGATGCCGGTATAGTAATTGAGTTCCGGCTTCATGCCGGGATCATACAAAACATATTCTGCCACGTGGTACAATCCGAGCAGACGATCGGTCTCCAAAAGCCATTCAAAGGCATCGAGCATTTGCTTTAATCGCAGCTTTTCTGCCAGTTCTTTTCCGCGTCGCAGAAGATCCACGTCTCCGGATTCTGTCAGAAGCAGCAGCATGGCCGTCTGCTCTTCCGATAAGCCTTTTTCTCTCGCTTCCTGCTCCAGGGCGAATGTATTCTTGCTCTCGATCTGCCGGCTCCACTCCTGGATCTCTTCCTCGGAAAGATCGAAGGCTTTGAGCAGGCCCTGCACCAGGTCCGCGTGACCGATCGCTGTGCGGAATTCAGAAACGCCGGAGGCTTGCAATGCCTGGATGGAGGTGGCAACGACTTCCGCATCCATCAACGGATCTGCCGTGCCGTATAATTCTATACCCGTCTGCTTGAGCTGGCGCTGCTTGGCGGAATAGCGAGAACTATAGCGAAACGTAGGTCCAGACGATGTGACGCGCAGCGGCAGGTCCTCGTCGCGATAATAAAACGAGGCCATGCGGGCAAGCGCGGGGGTCATATCAGGACGAAGCGCCAGAAGCTCTCCATCCCGATCGACAAACTTATACATATCCTGCGTAGGAATACTGCCCCGTTCATCACTGAATACTTCTAAATACTCCACCAGCGGCGTTTCCACGTCCCTATAACCGAAGGCACGGAACACTTTGCGCAGGCGGTGTCGGATCTCGGTCTGCTGCCAGGATTCATCGAATAAAATATCACGGAACCCATAGGGCGTATATAAACGTTGTGCCATGGCTTTCCTTCCTCTTACTTTATTATGGTAAAGCGTTACCACGCTAAAACGTTGTTTAGTATAGCAGACCTCTTCCAACTTGTCAACATACAATATCGATTTTTAGAAAACCGACCCAATGTAGTACAGGTCGGTCTTGATTCTTTATTACAGATCTTCCTTCATGATCGGTTCCAGGTTGATATGATAGCGGAATTCCCGCTCATTCAACTGGTACGGCGGCAATAGCTGCGCGCCGCAGGAACCGGATCCGACACCGGACTGCATGTAATCCAGCTGTACCACGACATGATCGTCGCTCTTCAACTGGAAGGGATGTGCCGCGTTTTTGATCTCATCCATCGAATAGCGGCTTGCGTTAAAGGAGATCGGTTTTTCCGCGGTCACGTGCAGACCCATGCCGAACGCATCCGTCAAGTCGACCCACCGTGTGCCGTAATGCGCGCCGTTCTCCTGAGGCATCGGATAGTTCTCGAACATCTTGTCCACGTCTGTCTCATACAGCGCACAAGTCGTGCTCAAATGCTTGTCGATGTAGGACTCTTCCGGACCATATCCGAAATATGCTACCTGATCCATATAGGAAGGCATGGTCAACTGCACACCGAAGCGCGGCAGGAAGAAGCCGACCGGGCCCTTTCTGTGCTGGAAGATCTCCTGCTCCGCCACCTGGACCTCCGTGGTCAATTCCAGACGACCGGAAGGATATACGGTCCAACGAGCCGTTCCCGTCAGGATCGGTTTCAAGGATTCCGTGCCCATCGCAAAATCGACCATGAAATGCAGACGCGTAGGACGCTCATCGTAGATCTTCGTGCCACGAACCAGCATGCGGGCCTCATCGATGCCGAAGCGATCCCAATACGGCCGCATCTCGCGATCGTTGTCGAGCGACGGTCTCGCGATGACGAAGGTCGTAGTCTCTTTCAACAGTTCTACATTATTGTATTTCAGAGATGTGAAACCGCCTTTGCCCAGATGGAACGCATATTCGAAATTCAGGCCATGGATGTAGACGACGTTGGTCTTTTTCCAGATATCCAGAGCGGAATGGCGATGCGTACCCGCAGCTCGGAAATCCTGCGCAGGCACGTTTTCGCACAACAGGAACTGCTTCTGCATAAGGATATGTCCGGCTTTGGCCCATGCGGTGGAACTCTTGCTGAGCGCGCGCACTGTCAGATACCAGGTGCCTTCCTCTTCCGGCACTTCCGGTACCGCAACAGCTGCCGTCTGCCCCGGTTCCAGCACGGGGACGTTCAGCTGCCCTTCCTGGACCAGGGCTCCATCCTTTTCGATCTCATAGGTGAAATACATGTCCTCGGTGGTCGTGAAATCGTAGCGGTTGAGTACGTTCAACTGACCGTTCTCGAACGTGAATCCCACGGGAGAGATGATATATTTATACTCGTACAGACCGCGTCCCGGCGTACGGTCCGGGAAGACCAGCCCATCCATACAGAAGTTGCCGCTGTCGGGATGCTCGCCGAAATCACCACCGTAGCCCCAGAACCGCTGTTCTTTCGGACCGAAATCCTTCTTGGAAGCGACCGGTACGGCATGCTCCAGCATCTGTTTTTTCTCATCGACCGGTGCCTTGGCGTAGATGCTGTGATCGCACCACTCCCAGACGCAGCCGCCCATCAGACGCGGCTCGCTGTAGATCATATCCCAGTAATCTTTAAGATCTCCGGGGCCGTTGCCCATGGCGTGGGAATACTCACACAGGAAATAGGGCTTGGTATGCTTCTTATCGTTCAGATAATCCCTGACCCAGTAGACCGGATCATACATGCGGCTGGTGATATCCAGGCAGGACTGATCCTTGTCAGGGCCGTGTTTCGCGCCTTCATAATGGATGATGCGGGAATTGTCGCGGTTCTTGGCCCAGAACGCCATCGCGATGTGATTGTCCCCGTAACAGGATTCATTGCCCAGCGACCAGCTGAAGATACAGGGCTGGTTCTTATCCCGTTCCACCATGCGCTGCATACGATCCATGAACGCGAAGCTCCAGGTCGGATCGCTCTCCAGGCCGCACTTCTGCTCCCAGGCACCATGGCACTCCAGATCTGCCTCGTCCATGACGTACATACCGTAGCGGTTGCACAGCTCCAGGAAACGAGGATCATCCGGATAATGGGAGCAGCGGATCGTATTGATATTGAACCGCTTCATGAGGAAGAGGTCCTCTTTCGCATGTTTCAACGGCACAGCCGCACCGAACAGCGGATGGGACTCATGGCGATTGACGCCCTTCAGTTTGATAGGTCTATGATTGATGCAGAAGATGCCGTTCTCTATGGAGACAGTGCGAAGACCGACGCTGAAAGCCAGGACCTCCGCTCCCATGGCGATCTGCAGCTGGTACAGATACGGGTGCTCCGCGTTCCAAAGCTTCGGGTCATCGATTTCGAAAGTAAGGACTTTCACGCCTTCCCCGCTATCCTTAGCCACTACGTTTCCATTCTGATCCAGCAGCACCGCTTCGACCAGATCCTGCGCGTTTTCCATTTCCGCGGTCACGACGACCCGGTCCTCCAAATGCAGCTGACGCACGAAAACGTCACGGATGTGCTCTTTTTCACGAGCCAGGATGTAGCAGTCCCGGAAGATACCGGAATAACGGAACGCGTCCTGATCCTCCAAATAGGTGCCGTCGCACCATTTGAGGACCACGGCGGCCACACGGTTGCGGCCTTCATGCAGATACGGCGTGATGCGGAATTCCGACGGCATGCGGCTGACCTGATCGTAACCAACGAAGATGCCGTTGACCCAAAGGTACAGGCAGGAATTGACGCCTTCGAAGACGATGTATTGCTCTTTGTCGAGCATGAAATCCGGCAGTTCGAACTCACGGACGTAGGCGCCGGTCTCGTTTTCGTAGGGGACGTACGGCGGATCGCAAGGGATGGGATAATCCGTGTCCGTATACTGGCACTGGCCATAGCCCTTGGTCTGCCAACAGGACGGTACGGTGATGATATCCCAGTCATCCAGATTATAAGATGGATTCACGAAGTCCTCGGGAACCTCATCAGGGCAGGGATAAAAGCCGAATCTCCAACCGCCGTTCAACGACTGATAATACGGTGATCTGCCGCGTTTCAAGATATCCAGTAAGCGCGGACGTTCCGTGCGGGCAAATGGGATCATGTAGGCGTGATCGGCCTCACGATTCAATGATGTGATACCGGGATCGTTAAAAAAGTCTTGTAAATTCATCGTCGTCCTCTTCTTTCCTGTGGGTGATCCATACCAGACGGTTCTGTTCAGGATTGGGTTCCGGCACCGTGATCAGGTACCTTTCATATGCATTGATGACTTTTGTATTTCCATAGGCGCGTTCCCGTATGAAATGACGGCTGTAGTTCGCGTGCACGTGACCATGGATCAAATACTTCGGGTGATACTTATCCATAAAACTCAGGAAACAGTCAAAACCACGATGGGCAAAATCCTCCGCGTCCCCGACACCGTGCGCAGGCGCATGGGTCAGCAGGATGTCCACCCCTTTGGAACGCCAGAGCGCGAAAGCGCGCTTACGGATCCTGCGGGCCATTTCCTTTTCCGTATACATGTTCTGCTCATCCGGGCGATACCGGTAGCTGCCGCCCAGACCCATGATGCGCACACCTCTGAAACTGACGATCTGGTCCTCGATACAATCGCACCCTCCGGGTGGTTGGACAGCATAGTGTCCATCGTGGTTGCCGCGCACATACAAGATCGGCACCGTGGCAAGCGTAGCCAGGAAGGACAGATAATCCGCCTTTAAATCGCCACAGGCAAGGATCAAGTCGATTCCTTCGAGCTTTTCCTTCTCGAAATGATCCCATAAATACTCCGATTCCACATCGGCTAACAGCAGGATCTGCACTGGCCTTCCCCCTTTCGAACAAGTAGACAATACATAATTTATAATATCACAAAAGGCGCGTAATTACAAGACTTACGCGCCTTTTACCCTTAAGTACACATGATATGGTGCATCGGTCACTTCGGCCAACGGGATCAGAGTATAACGACCGTCCGACCAAACCAAGCACCCCTTCTCTTTTTGCAGTTTTTCAAGGGGGATACATAGGGGTTCCGTCTCATCCGAGAGTGCTGCAAGGATGTAGGGCCCGTACTTGAGCACGCCCAGATCCATATCATCTGGTGCCGGTTCAAACGACACGGCCAACGATCTTTCCGCGATGATACTTTCGCCCGCGGCAAACGGGCCATGGAAGATTTGATACGGCGCATCCGGCACACGTACCAGGAGCGTTTTACGGAACTCTTTTGTGAAGCGCACATGCAGGCGAAGTCGGTCCTCCATCCACTCAGTGCAGATCTCCAATCCCTCCGGCTGCAGCGTACTATCGATCCATTGCTCGACCCGGACCGTATCTCCCGTCCTGCTATAGATCATCACACCGAAACGGAAGGGGCTTTCCATCCCCGTCCCATGACAGCAGGAATTCTCATCTTCGAAGGTTTTACGGAATCCGCCGCGCAGGGGCATGAAATAGGTGGTCCGACCGGATGCACTCTTCTCGCCCGCGGCCAAAATATGATTGAACAACGTCCGCTCATAGTACTCCATGTATAACGGTTCTGCCTGCCGCAGGTACAGTGCCATCGTCAACTTCAGCATGTTGTAGGATGCGCAGCTTTCCGCTGTTTTTTCTCCGACTGAACGGTAGATCCAGTCGGCCTGGCGGAACATCTCACCTTCACCTACGCCGCCGATCGCATACGCATGGTGTTCCACAGCCGCCTGCCAGAATCGCTTGGCAGCGGTCTCATAACACGTCTCTCCCGTCGCCTCATATAACTTGTCGGCACCGATCATCTGCGGGATGTGCTGGTTGGCATGCATGCCGGACAACGCATCGATTCCGGCATGCAACGGTATCAGAAGTTTGTCATTGTCAAACAGACGGGCTGCTGTCAGATAGCGTTCATCCCGGGTCAATAGATACAGTCGTGCCAACGCCTCGTTCATACCGCCATACTCGCCTGCAATATACAGACTCCACATGCGTTTGCGTTGGTCAGGAGTCAGGCGGATCAGGCGATCGAACGTCCAGAGGCCCAGTCGCTTTGCGACCTCCAGCGCAAGAGGAAGGTCCACCCATTCATACGCATCCAAAAGACCGGACAGGATCTTATGCAGTGTATAGTACGGCGCCCAGATCTTCGGATACCGTACCATCTGCTCCAGAAGATCGAACTGTTCTTCCGAATATGCACTCAAAAAGCCTGCGTGAAAGCCCTCCTTGCCAGAGAAAGCATCCTGGCATTCAGCCAACGCCTGGACAAGATACACCGCTCTGTCTCGCAGGCGAACATCCCCGGTGGAGGCATAGGCCAGTGCTATGGCACTTAGGTAATGACCGGTCGTATGGCCACGCAGCAAGCATTGAGGACTGTCCCAACCGATCATAGGTGATGCGCCGCATGTATCCAGTCCGGCAGCCGTCCGGAAGCTATACAATAACCGATCCACATCCTGCGATAGAAGATATGTCTGCATGCGGGCAGCGGCTTCATAAAACGGTGTTCCTTCCGAAAGGCGCACATCGCTTAACGGCACCGCCTGCAAAACCGGTGCCGAGACAGGTGCAGTCTCTTGCGGCTGTATCACTTGGATCTGCAACCGTACCGGCACTTCTGTACCTGCGATATGACCGGTCTCGCATAATGGACCGACCTCCTTGTACGTGCGCAAAGCCCCTGCGTCCCAGATGACGTCCTGCATACGCACGTCACCCTCTTCCGTCTCCACCGGCAGTGCCGAAGGTAGGCAGACCAACGTTCCGCACACATAAGCCTGCTCCGGCGCAATGACGGTTCGGATCCGAATATCGTTCTTAGCCTCCAGGATATGTACAGTCCAGGAGCGGCTGCATACTTGCGCTCCATCATCGAACATCGCTTCCAGCAGGATATCCCGCGCGCCGGTCCCAAAGGGTGGTCGGTGGACCCGACCCATTTCGGTCAGATATCGCGGATCAGAAGACTTCCATGTGATCTTCGACCCCATTGCACCTGTGACCGGCAGTGTCAGATCGAATTCCACCGTATTCAGGTTGCCCAGGTATACCGATGCCGCGTCCCGTTCCGCTTTTGACAAAGATTTCATACAACTGTTCCTTTTCTTTTTTGTGGTACTGTGCTATGATACAGGGGCTTTGTAACATCCATAGAAAGGTCAGATGATCATGTTAGCTTCTTTTCATGCACAAAACAGAGAAACCATGTATGCTTCTCTGGAAAACAAATCGATCGCATTGATCTTTGCCGGTCATGCTCCGCTCAAGACCGGCGATGAGAATTATCCTTATTTCGCGGAACGCAACTTTGTGTACCTGACCGGTCTCAAAGATGCAAGCGAAGGCTTCATCCTGATGGCGGAAAAAGATGCTGCAGGCGATACGACTGAAGCATTGTACATCCTGCCGCCCGATGTTCTGAAGGAACGCTGGACCGGCCGCCGTGTCAAACCCGCGGAAGCCACAGAGATCTCCGACATCGAAGCGATCCGTTATTTAGCGGATTTTGATACTGACTTCCATAAGGCAGCCGCAAAAGCGGAACACTTGTATCTGGATCTGGGCAAGCTTGTCCCGACCGAGCAGGACAACGATGCCTATCGCTTCGCCCGCAAAAGCGAGGCACAGTATCCTGCACTCAGGATCCATTCTCTCCGTCCGCAGCTGCGCAGGCAGCGCACCATCAAAGCACCTTGTGAGATCGAAGCCTTGCGCATCTCAGAAGATATCACCCGCGACGGCATCATCGCCATGATGAAAGCAGCAAGACCCGGCATCACAGAGTATCAGTTAAAAGCCGAATATGACTATGCTTTGGCGCAGCGCGGTGTCCTTACACCCGGCTTTCCCTCCATCATCTCCGCTGGTGCAAATAATTTCTGCATCCACTACTACGCTTATACCGGCACTGCACAGGATGGGGATATGGTCCTCAATGACGTCGGGGCGACCTGGGATGGCATGATCTCCGATGTGTCCCGCGGTTGGCCGGTCAACGGACATTTCAACGAGCGTCAGCGTGCCTTGTATACTTGCGTTTATAATACATCCAACTATATGTTCAGTATCATCAAACCCGGAATGCGCATGGGCGACGTAGACCTGACAGCCCGCAAGTATAACTTTGAACAATTGAAGCATATCGGCTTGCTGGATTCTTATGATGAGATCGGCAAATATATGTGGCATGGCGGCTCGCACCATATCGGATATGACGTCCATGATATCGTCGACTATCGGCCGGATCTGATCATCCAGCCCGGCATGGTCTTCTGCGTGGACATCGGCGTCTATGTTGAG